>DASRXY010000019.1:0-2726 GCA_035654035.1 Sphingobium sp.
GAGCCAGGGCTTCATGCGGTCCACCATCGCCGCCTGCCCGCCATGCTCCCGGAGCAGGGCCGTGAACCGGGCGCGCGCGGCCTCGGGCAATTTGCTGGTAAGCGTAGGACCGGTAGGATCGAGCGCACGTTGCAGGATGCGCAACTGCGTTGCCGGGTCGGCATCCTCCGCAATCTCCAGCACCAACTCCTGCGCCGCATCGAACGCGGCCTTGCGCGGGCCCTCCAGCCAGGTGATGCCCGGACGCAGCAAGTGAATGGTGCCGAAGAGATAGATGGTGGTGTCCTTGTCCTTCACTTCCCAAAGGGCCGGGCGGGCATGCACGACACCGGGCAGGGGAGTGGGGACGGGGTTGGACGCGGCAGCCGGCGCCGCGCGTTGCGGGGGCGGAGCGGGCTGGGCGGCGAGGGGGAACGGCGCCAGCGCCAGCAGCGCCCCCATGAACGCAGCGCATAGTCCAGATGACCTCGGCAAATCCGGCCTCCAATAATCCCGTCGCGCGTCGCTGCTGCATCAGGAGCCTTCCGCGCCACTCTGTCCATTGCGGCTTTGCGGCGCGCGTGCAAGCCAATCCGTCACGCCGATCCGTTGCGTCCGCTTGACCGCATGGGCCCCATGCGTCAAAGCGCGGCCGTTCCATCATTTTCACCGATACGCGAGAGGCAGGCAGGGGCAGCATGGCGCGAGAAGCATCGGGGCCGCTCAGCTTTCAGGGGCTGATCCTGACATTGCATGATTATTGGGCGGCGCAAGGCTGCGTGATCCTGCAACCCTTCGACATGCGCGTGGGCGCGGGCACCTTCCACCCGGCGACGACGCTGCGCAGCCTGGGGCCGGATGCCTGGAACTGTGCATATGTGCAGCCCAGCCGCCGGCCGACCGACGGGCGCTATGGCGAGAACCCCAATCGCCTCCAGCATTATTACCAGTATCAGGTCATCATGAAGCCGAGCCCGCCGGACCTGCAGGAGCTGTATCTGGGCAGCCTCGCCGCCATCGGCATCGACCCGCTGCTGCACGACATCCGCTTTGTCGAGGATGACTGGGAGAGCCCGACGCTGGGCGCCTGGGGCCTGGGATGGGAAGTCTGGTGTGACGGCATGGAAGTGACGCAGTTCACCTATTTCCAGCAGATGGGCGGTTTCGACTGCAAGCCGGTGGCCGGCGAACTGACCTATGGGCTCGAGCGCCTCGCCATGTATATTCAGGGCAAGGACAGCGTTTACGACCTCATCTTCAACGATGCCGTGGGGGATCGCCCGGCCGTGACCTACGGCGACGTGTTCCTGGAAAACGAGCGCGAGCTTTCGAAGTGGAACTTCGAGGTGGCCGACACCGACAAGCTGCTGCGCTGGTTCAAGGATTGCGAGGAGGAGTGTGCGGCCAGCATCGCCGCCGGTGTGCCGCTCGCCGCCTATGAGCAGGCCATCGAGGCGAGCCACGTGTTCAACCTGCTCCAGGCGCGCGGCGTAATCAGCGTGCAGGAGCGCGCCAGCTATATCGGCCGCGTGCGCGATCTCGCCAAGGGGAGCTGCGAGGCCTGGATGAAACATAACGGGTGGGCGGAATGAGCGACTTCCTCCTCGAACTGCGCTGCGAGGAAATTCCAGCGCGCATGCAGGCCAAGGCGAGCGAAGACCTCGCGCGCCTGTTCACCGAGCGGCTGGCCGAAGCGGGCCTCAAACCCGAGCGGATCACGTCTTATGTGACGCCGCGCCGGCTCGCGCTGATCGCGCATGATCTGCCGACGGCGACACAGGCGGTGAGCGAGGAATTCAAGGGGCCCCGCACCACGGCGCCGGCCCAGGCGCTGGAGGGCTTCCTGCGCAAAACCGGGCTGACGCAGGATCAGCTCGAAGATCGCGACGGTGTCTGGTTCGCGGTCGTAGAGAAGCCGGGCCGCGCAACTGCCGCTGTTCTGGCCGAGGCCGTGCCCGCCATCGTGCGCGCCTTCCCCTGGCCCAAGTCCATGCGCTGGGGCAATGCCAGCCGCTCGACCGAGAGCCTGCGCTGGGTGCGGCCGTTGCAGGGCATCGTCGCGCTGCTCGGCGAGGATGTGGTCGATCTGGAGATCGAGGGGCTGCGCTCGGGCGCGGCGACCATGGGCCATCGCTTTCACCATGACGGACCGATCACCATCGGCTCCGCGCGGGATTATGTCGAGAAGCTGCGGGCCTGCCATGTGATCGTCGACCAGGCCGAGCGCCGCGCGATCATCGAGAGCCGCGCCGAAGCCCTGGCGCGCGAGGCCGGGCTGGAGCTGATCCCCGATGCGGGACTGGTGGCGGAGAATGCCGGGCTCACCGAATGGCCAGTACCGCTGCTGGGCCGCTTCGACGCGGCTTTTCTTGAGGTGCCGCCTGAGGTCATCCAGCTAACCCTCCGGATCAACCAGAAATATTTCGTTCTGCGCGACTCCGCGGGTAAGCTCGCCAACGCCTTCATCTGCACCGCCAACATCGAGGCGAAGGACGGCGGCAAGGCGATCGTCGCCGGCAATGGCAAGGTGCTCGCCGCCCGCCTGTCCGACGCCCGCTTCTTCTGGGAGCAGGACAAGAAGACGCCGCTCGCCGAACAGGCCAGGAAGCTCGGGCGCATTACCTTCCACGAGAAGCTGGGCACCGTGGCCGACAAGGTGGAACGCGTGGCCAAGCTGGCGGAATGGCTGGCCAGCGAAGGCATCGTGCCAGATTGCGATCCCGCGCTGGCACGGCAGGCGGCCGAGT
>DASRXY010000020.1:0-4670 GCA_035654035.1 Sphingobium sp.
GCGAACCGCGCAGCAGCATCGGGGCGATGGCCTTGCCCTGGGTCAGCCGGGGATCGACGATGATGGTCGTGCCGGCCTGCTGGCCCAGGCGCAGCAGGGCCTCCTGCAGGGGCAGGGCGGGCAGGGACAATTCCACGAGCCCCGGACGGGCGTTTTCCGCCGCCCGGGCGGACAGCGCGGGCAGGGCCAGGGCGCCGGCGACCAGCAGCGCCAGCAGGCGCGGGACGGGAGACTTGACGGAGGCAGGGCGGTTTGCGTGCGGTATGGCGGTATGGGACATGGCGGCGGTACGAGGCCTCGAAGAAAGGGTTTCACCTTGTCCTAACGAGCCAGGCTTGCGCATCTGCCTGGTATTTACATGTTGTTTCAATTCTTCATGCCGCCACGACATGGACCCAGTAGCGGGTGCGGTATTCGACTTTCAGGCCCAGCGATTCCGCCAGGGCCGCCAGGATCCGGTCCGTGTCGCGAAGCCGGAAGGTGCCCGTGACGCGCAGGCCCGCCAGCGCCGGGTCGCAGCGCACGAACCCGGGGCGGTAGCGCGCCAGTTCGTCGAGGAATTCGTCCAGCCGCATGCCCTCGGCCACCAGCATGCCCTGCGTCCAGGCGAATGCCCGCTCGGGCCGGCCGCCGGCCGGTTCGACGCGGTCGGTCCTGGCCAGCACCGCCTGGCCGGCCAGGACATCCTGGCTTGCGCCGCCTTCCGTGACGATGCGCGCGCGTCCGGCGGTGAGGGCGACCAGCGTGTGCCGCGGCGGGCCGCCGCGCAGGTGGCGAACCACCAGCCGGGCGTCCAGGGGCTCAATGGCGGCGTCGCGGGTGACCACGCGCAGGCCCGGCGCGGCCTGCGCGCGCAGATCCAGCAGCAGTTCTCCCGCATGCAGGCAGATGTCGATGAACGCGCCGTTCTGCGCGATATCGACGGCGGTATCGGTATTGAGCAGCAGCGGAACGCCGCGCGCGCCCACGCTGAGCATGCGCTGCTCGCCGGTCTCGGTGCGATATTCGGCGAGCCAGCCGCGATCGCTGGCGTAGCGGTGGGTGGCGGCGGCCGTCAGCCCTGTGGCGGCGGCGGCCAGCAGGAACTTGAGGCTGCGCCGCCTTGCGTGCAAGGAAGCCCCGGCCTGGACAGCCTGCGCGGCCGCGCGGTCCCGCGCGCGCCTGCCGTCGGGCAGGCTTTCGTGCAGCGCCGCGAAGCGTTCCCATACCGCGGCATGCTCGGGATCGGCCTCGTACCAGCGTTTCCACTCGCGCAGGGCGCGGCCGTCGGGATCCGCCTGCAGCCGCACGAGCCAGGCGGCGGCCTGTTCCACCACGGGATGGGGCGCGCGCTTATCCATGCAATGCGTAATAGAACCGCTGCCAGGCCTGGATCATGTCTTTCTGCACGATGTTCACGCTGACGCCGAGCCGCCCGGCGATGTCGCCATAGGCCAACCCCTCGATGCGCGCCAGCAGGAACACGTCGCGCATGCGTTGCGGCATCCGGTCCAGCGTGTCGCAGATGCCGCGCAGCTGCTCCACGATTTCCACGATGGCTTCCGGCGAAGGCGCCATCCGCTCCGGCTGGCCGGCCAGCGCCTCCAGGTAGGCGTTTTCGATTTGCCTGCGGCGGTGCCGGTCGATCAGCAGCCGCTTGGCGATCGTGCCCAGGTAGCCGCGCGGCTGGTCCTGCCGGTTCCGGGCGGGCTGCCTGAGCACGCGCTCGAAGGTGTCGTGCACCAGGTCCCAGGCCTCCGCGTGCTGTCCGCCCAGGCGACGCAGGAGCTGTTTGAGCAGCCAGGCATGGTGCTGCCGGTAGAGCGAGGCGATGCCTGTGCTGTCCATGCCGGGCGGGCTGTCGGGGGCTGGGGTGGGATGATCCGAGTTCAAGGCGGGGCGTACGAAAAGAAATCCGGAAAAATGCGGAAAATGAATATTCACAAATGGGAATGACTATCAATTTTATTGTCAAAACCCGGAATTTGTCGCCCCGCCTGGGCCCGCCGCCGCAGCCGGTCCTCCGGCCGCCGCGGGCGCCCCGCCGGCCTTGTGCGTGCCGCGCCCCGCCGGCCGCATGATGCGCGGCGGCGCGCCGCATATCGATATCCGGTATCCAGATAACCGCGCAAAGCCGCATGGATAAAGGCTTTGCGGGCAGCGGGGCGGGTTCGCATGTAGACATTGCGCTTCTGTATTTTGACCGGCATCGCCGTCTCCCTATTCTGGCTCGACTCATATTGAAAGGGAGCACGGCCATGGGACTGGACATCGGTTCGAATCGCGCGGAGGACGAAAACGGAGAGCACATCGAGGTGCGCCCGCTCTCGGTGTTCACCGGCGCGGAAATCCACGGCATCGACCTGCGCAAGCCGCTGGCGCCGGCCGCGGTGCGCGCGGTGCGGCAGGCGCTGGCGCGCTGGAAGGTGGTGTTCTTCCGCGACCAGCACATCGATCACGAGCAGCACCTCGCATTTGCGCGCCTGTTTGGCGATCCGACGCATGCGCATCCGTACGACGCCAATCCGCCCGAAGGCTATCCACAGATACGCACCATTTCTTCGCGCTCCACCAGCGGGCGGCGCGGCGAGCGCTGGCACACCGACGTGACGGGCGTGGTCAATCCGCCGTTCGCGTCCATTCTGCGCGCGGGCCGCCAGGTGCCGGCCTACGGCGGCGACACGCTCTTCACGAACCTGGCGGCGGCTTACGAGCATCTGTCGCCGCCCTTGCAGCGCCTGGCCGATACGCTATGGGCGCGGCACCAGTTCGGCGGCTACAACGGCGACTTCGACAACCAGACCGTATACGCCAGGCGCGTGCAGGCCGAGCCGCGCGTGGCGGACCACCCGGTGGTGCGGGTGCTGCCCGACAGCGGCGAGCGCGCGCTGTTCGTCAATCCGGGCTTTACCCGCAAGCTGCTGGGTTTGTCGGAGATCGAGTCGCGGCATCTGCTGGAGCTGTTCTTCGCGGCCATTACCCAGCCGGAGTACACCGTGCGGTTCCGCTGGGCGCCGGGCAGCATCGCGTTCTGGGACAACCGCGCGACCGCGCACCAGGGGCCCGGCGACTTCGCCTACCTGGATACGGAGCGCGTGCTTTACCGGATCACGCTGGCCGGTGACGTGCCGGTGGGCGTGGACGGCCGGGAATCGGTGGCGATCGCCGGCGGCCGCTTCGAGCCCTATGCGCCGCCGGTTCCCGCCACGGCCGACGCGGCCGTGCCGGCGTAAGGGGACGAACATGGATCGCAAGACATTCCTCAAGACCGGGCTGTCGGCCGCGCTGGCCGTAGCGGCGGGGCTGACGCTGTGGAGCGGATCGGGGGCCGCACCGGCCGAGCGCGACGAAGCGGCGAAGTATCCCTCGCGCCCCGTCAAGATCGTGGTGCCGGTGGCGGCGGGCGGAAGCGCCGACAAACTGGCGCGCACCATTGCGCAGCGCCTGAGCGAGAAGTGGCGGCAGAGCGTGGTGGTCGAGAACCAGCCGGGAGCGAGCAGCGCCATCGGCAACGCGGCCGTGGCGCATGCCAGGCCCGACGGCCACACGCTGCTGCTGAGCGGCGATGCGCTGTCGCTCAACGCGCTGCAGCCCGGCGCGCGCTCATACGATCCCCTGCGCGACCTGGTCGGCATCACCAAGGCGGTCACCAATCCGCAGTTGCTGGTGGTCCGCCCGGGGCTGGGCGTGCGGAACTTCGCGGAGTTCGCGGAGCTGGTGCGCCGGCGGCCCGGAGAGATCTCCGTGGCACTGCCCGGCGGCACGGGCAGCCTGCAGCATCTGGCAGTGGAATTGCTCAACGAGCGCATCGGCGCGCGCACCAACCAGATTCCGTATCCGGGCGGCGGCCCGGCCACGCTGGACGTGCTGGGCGGGCATGTGGACGCCATGCTGATTACGCTGGCCGCGGCCACCGAGAACGTGCGCGCCGGCAAGCTGGTGGCGCTGGCCGTGACCACGCCTTACCGTTCCAAGGCCCTGCCCGAGGTGCCCACGCTGCAGGAGGCCGGGCTGCCGGGGTACGTGGTGGAAAGCTGGCAGGGGTTTTCGGCGCCGGCCGGCACGCCGCGCGCGCTGGTGGACCGGCTCAATCGCGACATCGTCGCCGTGCTGCGCGAGCCGGAAACCGCCGCGCTGCTGGAGAATCTGGGCTTTGCCGTGGCGGCGACGCCGCCCGCGGCGGTGGACGAAACCGTCCGCAACGACATCGCCGTCTACCGGCAGGTGCTTGCCGCCGCGGGCGTGCGCCTGAAATAGATCCGCTTTGCTTGCCGCCTGGTTTAAAGCCCCCGCAAGGGGCTTTTTTTTTGCCGCTGGCCCGGCCCGACCGGCTTCAGTCGCGCCGACCCCGGCCGGGCACGGACGACAGCAGCTGGCGTGTGTACGGATGCCGCGGCGCGCGCCAGATGTCGTCGGGGGTTCCGCTTTCCACGATGCGGCCTTCGCGCATGACGAGCAGGCGGTCGCAGAAGTAGCGCACCACCGAAAGATCGTGCGAGATGAAGAGATAGGACAGCCCCAGGGCCTCTTTCAGCTCGGCCAGCAGATTGAGGATCTGCGCCTGGATGGACACGTCCAGCGCCGAGACGGGCTCGTCCAGCACCAGCAGGCGCGGGCGCACGATGAGCGCGCGGGCAATGCCGATCCGCTGGCGTTGCCCGCCGGAAAACTGGTTCGGATAACGGACGGCC
>DASRXY010000021.1:0-16393 GCA_035654035.1 Sphingobium sp.
CTGCGCCGGTTCGGCCGACGAGGTGCGTGAGGGGGCTTCTAGATGCAGGCCCGCGCAGTAATTGCGCTGCTAACACGCACCTTCGGCATCGCAGCCGCGTGCGGGATCGGAGCCGTCCTCAGCACTGCACCGGCGGTTCAGGCCCTTTCGGTGTGCTCCTGCGCAGGAGGACGAGGGTGTTAGCCGGGAGGGGAGGGCAGAGCGGGAGGATTGACGAGCAGCCTGGTGCCGGCGCCTCAGCCATCGGGGCCATCCGGCAGCACGGGCGTCTCAGCCAGGATAATTCGGCGCCGGTGCCTCAAGCTCCCGCGCGCCCTCATTGCAAGAAGCGGGGCGCGCCCTCGTGTCGACGGCGCGCGCCGAACGCGGCAAGGCCGCGCGCTTCCTCTTGCGTCAGTTCGCGGGCGTGCCGGCGGGCGCTGCGCCGGCGCGGCGGTTGGCGCCCACCTGCGCATAATAGTTGGTGACCCCATCGGGATCGTTGAGCCACACGGTGGTGAGATCGAACCCGCGCAGCTTGTTGAGCGGGGTCTCCACCTTGACATGGCGGGCCTTGCCCTTGGCATCGGCCATGGCGGCATCGCTGATCACATATTGGATGCCCGCGCTGCCGGTGTCGGCGGGCAGATCATTGCCGGCCTTGTAGAGGTAGAGCGTCGTCTCCTTGTGGCGATAGGGATATTTGGTGAGGCCCAGGAGCTTGTCCTCGACCGGCGGCAGCTCGTCGAGGCCGACGAACTCGCGATAGAAGGCGCGGCTCTTCTCCAGGTCCGAGACGTTGATGCCCACGCCCACGCCATCGTTGCTGCCATCCTTGGCGCCAGGGCGGATGACCAGCTCGATCTGGAACCCGCCCGGATCGGAGACCAGCGCCGCGCGCGTGCCATCGCCCTGATCGGTGAAGGCAGGCGCTGCAAAGCCGGCATCGGTGAAGCGCCTGGTGACGGTGGCCTCGTCGGGATAGCTCAAGGTGAAGAAGCGGATGCCGGTGGCGGCCTTGTAGCCGCCGCCCACATAGGAGCGATTGCCCTGCTGGCCGGCGGAAAGCTTGATCTGGCCCGAGCCAACGCCAGTGAGCAGCATCTGCTGGCTGGAGGTGAGCTGGATGGGGCTCAAGGAGCGCAGCGCCAGCGCCTGGGTGTAGAAGACGACCATGCGCTCGGTGGCCTCACGCGGGAAGCGGCGGAAGACGTTCATCGAATCCTGCCGGAAGAGACTGCGCGTGGAGCTCATGAGTTGCTCCTGCGTCAGTTCGCCGGGCTTGTAGGCAATGTCGTCGGCGGCCTCCATCAGCGCGCCCTCGGGCGTGGTGATGGCGGCGCGCTGCTGCGCCTGGGCAGGCAGCGCCACGCCCAGCAGGCCCAGCGCCAGCACGCCCGCGGTTGCAAGCAGGGTTGTCCTCATGGCTCTATCTCTCTCCAGTTCAATCCAAGACCGCCCCCTCACCTGGGCAGCGCAAACACCACCAGCGATTCATTATTCAGAGGCTTGCCGTCAGGGCCGCGTCCGCTGCCGCCGAAGGCCGCCGCCGTCACCGCCACATATTGGCGCCCGTCCTTGCCCATATAGGTGATGGGCACGGCATGCGCGCTCTGGTCGAGCCGGGTGCTCCACAATTCCTTGCCGGTCTTGGCGTCGAAGGCGCGGAAGCGGCGGTCATCAGTGGCGCCAACGAAGACGAGCCCCCCGGCGGTTACGATGGGCCCGCCCGAGCCGTTGTTGCGACCGGTCTCGCGCTTGCCCTCGGGCAGGTCGTCGCTCGTGCCGAGTGGTGTGGCCCAGGCGATCTCGCCGGTATTGGCATCCACCGCGATCAGCCGGCCCCAGGGCGGCCGGATGCACGGCAGGGTCACTGTCTTGCCGGTCTCGTCCTTGTAGCTGGCGGCGAAGGAGGCATAGGCGCCGGGGCCGGTCATGTTGGCCCGGTCATAGGTCTGGTTGGAGCCGGCCGTGCCGCGGCCGTAATCGAGGCCGGGCTTGCGCTTTTCCATCCAGCCGATGCTGCCGCCTTCGCTGACGTTCACATAGACCAAGCCCGTATTGGGATCGGCCGCGCTGCCGCCCCACACCGATCCACCGTTCATTGGCAGGTTGATGGACGCCTTCCAGGGCTTGCCTTCCTCCTTGAGGAAGAAGGGTGTGAAGGGGCCGGCATTGTAGAAGGTGCCGCCATATTGCGCGAGCAGCGCTTTGCAGGCCGCGACATGCGCGGGGTTGGTATCCTCTGGCGTGACGATATCAGCGGGCGTCCAGTGTTTGCGCGAGAGCGCCTCGGGCTTGCGGGGAATGGGTTGGGTCGGTGAATACCACTCGCCCGGCACGTCGCCCTTGGCGACGGGTACTTCGTCCACGCCGAACACAGGCTCGCCGGTATGGCGATCGAGAATATACATGTAGCTGGTCTTGCCGGTCTCGGCGAGCGCCTCCACCTTGCGGCCGTTGACGGTCACGTCCAGCAGTACGGGCGGGGCGGGCAGGTCGCTATCCCACAGATCGTGGTGGATGGTCTGGAAGTGCCACTTGTACTTGCCGGTGTTGATGTCCACCGCCACTACGGAATTGCCGAAGAGATTGGCACCCGGCCGCGAGGTGCCGTCATAATTGGGCGAGGGGCCGCCGACCGGCATGTAGAGCGTGTCGGTCTTTTCATCGACCGTCATGTACCAGATCCAGACATTGGTGCCGGAGCGGTTCTTCCAGCTATCCCCTTCCCAGGTCTCATGGCCGACTTCGCCGGGGCGCGGCACAGTGTGAAAAGTCCAGAGGTGCTTACCCGTCACCGCGTCGAAGGCGTTGGTGTCGCCGGGCTCGCCCTCAATCATCTCCTGCGTCTGCGCGCCCACCACCAGGACATTCTTGTAGATGGTCGGCGGATAGCCATAGGGGACTTCCAGCTCGATGCTGCCCTGCTTGCCGAAGCTCGGATCGACCTGGCCGGTCTTGGCATCGAGCGCCCAGATGGTCTTGCCGGTGGAGAAATAGATGCGCGGACCATGGTTGGCATCGCCGGGCCAGTAGGAGACGGCGCGCCGTGCCGCCCCGCCGGTCACCGGGTGCCGCCAGATTTCGCGCCCCGTTTCCGGCTCCAGCGCCACCACGGCGCTACCGAGCGGATAATACATGACGCCCGCTACCACGATGGGCGTGGCACTGGAGACGAGCGCGCCGCCACCCTGCGGCGCGACGCGCAGCGACCAGGCGGTGGTGAGGTTGCCGACATTCTCGCGGTTGATCTGGTCGAGCGGCGAATAGCGTGTGCCGCTCATGTCGCGTGCGTAGCGCGGCCAGTCGCCGGGCGCGGGCGCCTCTTGCGCCGGAAGCGATGAAACCAGACCCGGAAGGCCAATGAAAGCCGCTCCAAGCGCCAGGGCGATCCGCCAGTGCATCGTCGTCAACATCCTCTCCGAATGACGTGCGGCCTTGTCAGCAGGCCCGTTCTCGCCGCAGCCTAGCGGCAGAGAGACGCCGGCGCAATTTGGTTGCGGCTGTCGTCGATACACAGGGCGCCGGCCCCGGTGCGGCTGGCGAAACAGGTCGCGCCCGCCCCCTCTTGTTGCTAGAGGCTTGGGCGGTATTGCTTTGTGGCACCGCTGGCGGGGCCCAGAACGGAAAATCGAGGCTGGTGACAGACGCAGACGAGATGGAAAGACTGTCCGCCGCCGCGGCGCACATTCGTGGCGCGGGCGGCCTGGGGCGCTCGCGCATGCTCCACCGGCTGTTCGACTATCTGCTGGAGCGCACGCTGAGCGGCGAGACGCCCAAGGAAGTGGAAGTCGCCGCCGATGTCTTCGGCAAGGCGGAAGCGGACCTGCTGGTGGACGCTTCGGTGCGCGTGTATGTTCACCGTCTGCGCAAAAAGCTGGACGAATATTATGCCGGAAGCGGGCAGGCCGACGAGGACCGGCTGATACTGCCCAAGGGCGATTACCGGTTCCGCCTCGCCAATCCCGATGAGGCGCCCGAGGCCGAAGACGCGCCCGCGCCGGAGGAAAGCCCGGCTCCGGGTCGGAAGACGAGCACGCTGCTTGCCGCGTTGATTGGCGGGCTGGTGGCTGGCGCGCTGCTCATGTTTCTCGCAATGCCCGCTTGGCGGCCGGATGATGGGCTTGCCGCCGTGCGGGCCTCGCCGGTCTGGGCGCCGCTGGTCGAGAGCCATCGGCCACTCATCGTGGTGCCGGGTGACTATTACATCATGGGCGAGCGCACGCAGCCGGGCCTGGAGCCGGCGCGTCTGGTGCGGGATTATACTGTCAACTCGCGCGAAGACCTGGATGCCATGCTCATGGACCACCCGGAATTGCGCGACCGGCTCGTCGACCTCAACCTCTATTATCTGCCGGTGAGCACCGCCTATGCGCTGCGCACCGTGATGCCGATCGTGACGCCGGGCCTAGGCGCCCGGCCCAGCGTGCCAATGGTGCCATCCTCCAAGCTTTCGCCGGGGGACTTCAAGAATGGCGACATCGTCTATGTGGGTCTGATGAGTGGCCTCGGCCTGCTCCAGCGGCCCGTCTTTGCCAATTCACGCTTCGAAGTGGCCGGCAGCTTCGACGAACTGATCGATACCGAGACCGGGCAGATCTATGTCGCCGATCCGCCGCAGGACGGGCTGACGGCGCGGCGCAACTATGCCTATGTCGCAATGCTGCCCGGCCCGAGCGGCAATCGCATTCTCATCATCGCCGGTACGCGCGACCCGGCGTTGCAGCAGGCGGCCGACATCGTCAGCACGCCCGCCATGCTCGAGAAGCTGGCGGCGGCTGGCAAGGACGGCTATTTCGAGGCACTGTTCGCCGTCGACGGTGTCGGCGACGAAAATCTCAAGGGCACGCTCATCGCTTCCGGTCCGCGAAGCCTCGAGGGACTGTGGACCGGCGTCGCGACCGTCTCCGCGCGCGACGGGGAATGACGCGGCGGCGCGGCCCGTCTTCCATTCGGTAACGTTACACCCCCTGGCGGCAACCGTATGTTACTTGCGGGCAAGCGAGGCGGCGTTAGCGCCGGTTCTCGGCGGATCGGCATGGTTTCTGCGCGCCGCATCGAACATTGATCTCAAGAGGAGCAAGACCTTTATGCGACGTCCAATGGGCGCGCTGCTCATGCTGGCCTGTGCGTGGCCAGCGGCGGTGCAGGCGCAGGTGGCCGACCAGGAGCGGCCGCAGAGCGGGATAGCCCCATCGGATGAGACCGAGCAGGCGGACGACGGGGGCGAGATCATCATCTTCGGCCGCGGCGAGAACAAGATCGGGATCGCCGGCGCCGCTAGCGAAGGCGGCATCAGCGGATCGGACCTGCTGGTGCGGCCGCTGCTCAAGGTGGCCGAACTGCTGGAGGCGGTGCCCGGCCTGGTCGCGGCCCAGCATAGCGGCTCGGGCAAGGCGAACCAGTATTTCCTGCGCGGCTTCAATCTCGACCATGGGTCGGACTTCACGACCTATATCGATGGCGTGCAGATGAACTTCCGCACTCATGGCCACGGTCAGGGCTATCTGGACCTCAATGGTCTCATTCCCGAGATCGTGGCGCGCGAGGATTTCCGCAAAGGGCCCTATCGTGCCGATGGGGGCGACTTCGCCATGGCGGGCGCGGCCTATATCACCACCGTCGACCGGTTCGATGCGCCGTGGGTCTCAGCCGAGATCGGCTCCTATGGATGGCGCCGCGCGGCGGCCGGCGCGAGCCTCTCCGCCGGGCCGGAGGGTGCGCTCACTTTTGCCGTCCAGGGCAAGGTCTATGACGGCCCCTGGCAAGCGCCTGAGAAACTCCGCCATGTCTCGGGCTTCCTCAAATACAGCCAGCCGGTCGGGGCGGCGGACCTCTCCGTCTCGCTGCACGGCTATCACGCGACCTGGAATCCCACCGAGCAGATCCCCGAGCGCATCGAGGGCACGGCCATTTGCGCGGACGTCTTCTGCGCACCCGATCCGACCGCCAAGGGCATGACCACGC
The DNA here is from genome assembly GCA_035654035.1 of Sphingobium sp. GTDB lineage: Bacteria > Pseudomonadota > Alphaproteobacteria > Sphingomonadales > Sphingomonadaceae > Sphingobium. The sequence continues at coordinate 5,950 of DASRXY010000021.1, forward strand.
GCTTCATCGGCGATGTCGGCCTGAAGGGGCAGAGCTTCAAAGCGAATGCCTCGGCGCAATATTACAACTGGTGGATGTTCTCGAACCCCACTTATGCCGATGCGAACGGAACGAGCGCCCAGATCCGGCAGTTCGACCGGCGCTGGATCTTCCAGGCAAGTGGCGAGAAATGGTGGGACGTCGCGGAGACGCTGCGTCTCACCATCGGCGCGCAGGGGCAGATTGACGACATCGGCAATGTCGGCGTCCATCACACGATCGACCGCGCCTTTGCCGAGAGCTTCGGCGCCTATCGCGTGAGCGAGGGTTCGATCGCGGGCTATGCGGAAGCGACGTGGACGCTGATGCCGGGCTTACGCGTCATCGGCGGCCTGCGGGCGGACCATTACTGGTACACTGTGACCGCCCGTGATGCCGAAGCCGCGCTGCTGGGCGAGGGGGCCGGCAAGGACACGCTGGTCTCGCCCAAGGCGGCGCTGGCGTGGCAAGTGCTGCCGCAGGTCGAGCTCTATGCCAATTGGGGCAGGGGCTTCCACTCCAACGACGTGCGCGGCGCGGTGACGGCAACGCCGGTGCCTGTGCTCGTTTCCGGCACCGGCAAGGAACTGGGCGCGCGTGTGCAGATCGGCAAGCTGACGCTCACCGGCGCCTATTGGTGGCTGAACCTGGGCAGCGAGCTACGCTTCGTGGGCGATTCCAACGCCGTGGAGCCGAGCGGCGCCAGCCGGCGCCATGGCTATGAGCTGACGGCCTTCTGGCGCCCTGTTGCCTGGCTGGCTGTGGATGGCAGCTATACCGGCAGCCACTCGCGTTACGATAATGGCGATCACATTCCCAATGCCTTCGAGAATGCCGGGCAGATCGGGGTCACGCTGCTGCCGGGCAAATGGAAATTCTCTGCGCGCCTGCGCCATCTGGGGCCTTATCCGCTGATCGAGGACAACAGTATGCGCGACACGGGCAGCAATGTCGTCAACCTGCGCGGCGCTTATGCGCTCGGCCCAGCCGAGCTCTACGCGGAAGTGACCAATGTGTTCGACAGCCGCGACAAGGACATTGCTTATTATTACGAATCCTACATTCCTGGCTTCGACGCCGGGCCGGTGGAAGGCCGGCTCAGTCGCGTCGTTGAGCCGAGGACGCTGCGCGTGGGCGTGACGATGAAATTCTAGGCGCCCCCTTTCCTCCTTCGTTCAGGACCGGAGATCCGCGCCCGGGCCTGAAGCGCCGGTCCGCCCAAGACGCACGGTGGCGGACCGGCGATTTTTCTTTTTCAGCCCGGCTGCGTCATGCGCGCAACGGCCGGGCCTTGTCATTCCCGCGCAAAGGCTCCAATGCGGGCAGGGCAGTTCGCCGATGCGCGGCTCGCGCCGGCCGAGAAGGAGACAAGCCATGAAGATCGCGATCATGGGCGCCACCGGCAATGCAGGCCAGCGCCTCGTCACCGAAGCACTCAGCCGTGGTCACAGCGTCACCGGCATCGCCCGCCACGCCGGCGATCAGGCGCCGCGCGAGGGTGTGACGTGGGTGAATGCCGACATCAACGACGTGGATGCCATGGCCGCCGCGATTGCAGGCCATGACGCGGCGATCCTCTCCATGCCATTCAACGGCCTGAATGCCGACGCCGTCTTCGAGGTGGCGCGCAAAGCCGGCGTGTGGCTGCTCGTCGTGGGTGGCGCGGCCTCGCTCAAGACCGAGGACGGCGTCGTGCTCATCGATACGCCCGGCTTCCCGGATTTCATCAAGGCCGAGGCCGAGCCGGCGCGGCAGTTCCTGAACCGACTGCGCAGCGAAGCGGACTTCCCGTGGACCTTCCTCTCGCCCTCCATGTTCTTCGGCCCCGGCGAGCGCACTGGCAGCTTCCGCCTGGGCGACGAGACGCTGCTGACGGCCGCGGACGGCAAGAGCTCCATCTCCTACGAGGATTTCGCCATCGCCATGATCGACGAAATCGAGACGCCGCGCCACCGCAACGCTCGCTTCACCGTGGGCTACTGAGAAGGGGGCGTCAGCGCGCCGAGGCGCGCTTGCCGCCTGCTGCCCGATAACCATTGGAAGAGCGTCGACGGTGAGCTATCTTAAACCCGTGAACAGCTGCCAGACATGCGTGATCCGAAATCGGGCAATCTGCTCCTCGCTCAATGAGCAGGAGTTGGAGACGCTGAATCGTATCGGGCGGCGTGTCACCGTGCATCGCGGCCAGACGCTGATGTGGGAAGGCGATGACAGCTCGCTTGTCGCCAATGTGATCGACGGCGTGCTGAAGCTCTCCACTTCCACCGCCGATGGGCGCGAGCAGATCGTGGGCGTGGTCTATCCCTCGGACTTCATCGGCCGGCCGTTCGGCACCACCACCCAGCACAGCGTGACGGCCTTGTGCGACGCGACCGTGTGCATGTTCACGCGCGCGGCGTTCGACGAGTTCGCGCGCGAACATCCCGAGCTGGGCCATAAGCTGCTGGAGCGCACGCTCACCGAGCTGGACCGGGCGCGGCACTGGATGCTGCTGCTCGGCCGCAAGAGCGCGGGCGAGCGCGTCGCCACCTTCCTGCTGGAAATGGCGCAGCGCCTCGCAGAATCCCATTGCACCACCAAGGCCGACCGTGTGGACCGCTTCGACCTGCCGCTGAGCCGGCAGCAGATGGCGGATCTGCTCGGTCTCACCATCGAGACGGTCAGCCGCCAGCTCACCCGGCTGCGCCAGGCCGGCATCATCGACCTGCCGGATCGGCGCGCGGTCGTCATACTGGATCATGAGGCGATGGAGGCCGAAGCCGGCAATGGCTGAGCGGCCGCGCGCGGAGGGCGCGGCCGCATTTCTCCTTCGTTTTGCCGGCCTCCCAAGGGGCCGGTAAAGAGCTTCGGGACCGTGCAGGGCGGTCCGTTGACCCAGGTCAATGACTGGGGTGCCCCTCGGAGCGAGGGGGTGCCAAGGTCATCCGACCGAGCTGCTGCATGAGGTGATCATGACAAGTCTCACAATGCGCGCGGGCTTATGGCTCGTTGTCGCCATCCTCGCCATATTCGCGTCCGCCGCGGCGCTCGACCGTCCCTTCGCCGTCCATATGGCGATCGCTGCCGCCGCCGCTTTGCTGGCCATGGCCGGCACGCTGCGCTCAGCCGATTATCGCGCGATCAGCCGGGGCTGGCTGCGCATGCCCGACGAGGGGAAGTATGACGACGACCCCATTCGCTGGGGTGTCATTGCCACGGTGTTCTGGGGCGTTGTGGGCTTTCTCGTCGGTGTCTTCATCGCCGCGCAGCTTGCTTTTCCCTCGCTGAACCTGGGGCTTGAATATACCAGCTTCGGCCGGTTGCGGCCGCTGCATACCTCCGCCGTGGTCTTCGCTTTCGGCGGCAACGCGTTGATCGCGACCAGCTATTATGTGGTGCAGCGCACCTGCCGCGCGCGCCTGGCGCTGCCCTGGCTCGCCCGCTTCGTGTTCTGGGGCTACCAGCTCTTCCTGGTGCTGGCCGCCACCGGCTATGTCATGGGTGTCACCGGCGCGCGTGAATATGCCGAGCCGGAATGGTATGTGGACGTGTGGCTGACCATCGTGTGGGTCGCCTATTTCGCGGTCTTCGTCGGCACCATCATCAAGCGCCACGAGCCGCATATCTATGTGGCCAACTGGTTCTACCTGAGCTTCATCATCACCATCGCGATGCTCCACATCGTCAACAATCTGGCGGTGCCGGTGAGCTTCCTGGGCTCAAAGAGCTACAGCGCCTTCGCCGGCGTGCAGGATGCGCTGACGCAATGGTGGTACGGGCACAATGCGGTCGCCTTCTTCCTGACCGTGCCGTTCCTGGCAATGATGTATTATTTCGTGCCCAAGCAGGCGCAGCGGCCGATCTACAGCTATCGCCTGTCGATCATCCACTTCTGGAGCCTGATCTTCCTCTACATCTGGGCGGGCCCGCACCATCTGCTCTACACCGCGCTCCCTGACTGGGCGCAGACGCTGGGCATGGTGTTCTCGGTCATGCTGTGGATGCCGAGCTGGGGCGGCATGATTAACGGCCTGATGACGCTCAACGGCGCCTGGGACAAGGTGCGCACCGATCCCATCATCCGCATGATGGTCATCGCGCTCGCCTTCTACGGCATGGCCACGTTCGAGGGGCCGATGCTGAGCATCAAGTTCGTGAACAGCCTCTCGCACTATACGGACTGGACCATCGGTCACGTCCATGCCGGCGCGCTGGGCTGGAACGGCATGATTACCTTCGCTGCCGTCTATTATCTGACGCCGCGCCTGTGGAACCGCGAGCGGCTCTACTCGCTGCGCATGGTGAACTGGCACTTCTGGCTCGCCACCATCGGCATCGTCTTCTACGCCTCGGCCATGTGGGTCGCGGGCATCGTGCAGGGCCTGATGTGGCGCGAATATGGGCCGGACGGCTATCTGGTCTGGTCCTTCGCAGACACGGTGAAGCAGATGTTCCCCTATTACGTCATCCGCGTCACCGGCGGCCTGCTCTACCTGGCCGGCGGAGTCCTCATGGTGGTGAACGTGTGGCGGACCATCCAGGGCCGCGTGCGCGAGGAGGCGCCCATGGCGCAGACCCCGCCCGATCCGCAGAGTGACAAGCCCATCGTTGCGCCCCAGGCGCAGCCGGCGGAATAAGGAGGCAAGGGACATGAGCATACTTGCCGAGAAGCACAAGAAGCTCGAGCGCAACATCACCTGGCTGAGCGTGGGTGCGTTTATCGCCGTTGCCATTGGCGGCGTGGTGGAGATCGCTCCGCTCTTCTGGATCGACAACACCATCGAGAAAGTGGAGGGCATGCGGCCCTACACGCCGCTGGAGCTGGCCGGACGCAACATCTACATCCGCGAGGGCTGCTACAATTGCCACTCGCAGATGATCCGGCCCTTCCGCGACGAGGTGGAGCGCTACGGCCATTACAGCCTGGCCGCCGAGAGCATGTACGACCATCCCTTCCAGTGGGGATCCAAGCGCACCGGGCCGGACCTGGCGCGCGTGGGCGGCCGCTACTCGGATGAGTGGCATGTGCAGCATCTCAAGGATCCGCGCAGCGTGGTGCCGGAATCGATCATGCCGGGTTACGCCTTCCTGGCCGACAAGGACCTGGATGCGGGCGACATGCGCGCGCACCTCAAGACCCAGCGGGCCGTAGGCGTGCCTTATGCCGATGTGGATGTGGAACAGGCCAATGCGGATCTCGCCGCGCAGGCCGATCCCAATCTCGATGCGGGCGATTTCGCCGAACGCTATCCCAAGGCGCAGATCCGCGATTTCGACGGCAATCCCTCGCGGCTGACCGAGATGGACGCGCTCGTCGCCTATCTCCAGATGCTCGGCACGCTCGTCGATTTCGAGAGCGCGGCGCCGCAGGAGATGAATCGATGAACGATTACGACAAGATCCGGCATTTCGCCGACAGCTATGGCCTGGTGGCCATGATGTTCGTGTTCGTCGTCTTCATCCTGTGGCCGTTCCGGCCGGGCAAGCGCGGCCATTATGACGAGGCCGCCTCGCTCATCTTCACCGAGGACAACGAGACTTCCTCCGCCAGCAAGGACAAGAGCCATGGCTGAGAACAAGCGTATCGATGAGCCGACCGGCACGCAGACCGTCGGCCATGAATGGGATGGCATCGAGGAACTGGATACGCCCATGCCGCGCTGGTGGCTGTGGTCGCTCTATGCCTCCATCGTCTTTGCACTGGGCTATACGGTGTTCTATCCCGCGTGGCCGGGTATCACCGGCGCAACCAAGGGCCTGTGGAACTGGTCGAGCCGGCAGGAACTCACCGAGACGATGGATGCCGTCGCGCGCCAGCGGGCACCCGTGCTCTCGGCCATCGCCGCAACGCCTATTGCCGAGCTGACCGCCAAGCCCGACCTGTTCGAGGAAGCGGCGCGCGGCGGTGAGGCGGCGTTCAAGGTGCATTGCGTGCAGTGCCATGGCTCCGGCGCGGATGGCGTGCGCATGGGCTCGGGCTACCCCAACCTCAATGACGACGACTGGCTCTGGGGCGGCGACATGGAGAGCCTGGAATATACCATCACGCATGGCATCCGGAACCCGGACCTGGCCGAAACGCGCCAAAGCATCATGCCTGCCTTCGGCAAAGACGGCATTCTCACCGCCTCGCAGGTGCAGGACACCGTGAGCTATGTCCGCGTGCTGAGCGGACAGGAGAAGGCAAGTGCCGCGTCCCGCCGTGGCGCCGCCCTGTTCGAGGCCAATTGCACGGTCTGCCACGGCCCGGACGGCAAGGGCATCCGCCAGCTCGGCTCGCCCAACCTCACGGACGGCATCTGGCTCTATGGCGGTAGCCGCGAGGCGCTGACCCATACCGTGACTTACAGCCGTCACGGCGTGATGCCGGCCTGGGGCAATCGCCTTGACCCGGTGACGATCAAGATGCTGGCCGCCTATGTCTATTCGCGCGGTGGCGGCGAGGCGGCGCCTGCGCCGGACGCCGAGGAGGCAGAAAACGCGGAAGGCGAGGCCGCTGCCGCTGCCCCGGCGGAGAATGCCGGCGCCTGAGCCTGGCGCGCGCCCTGCCCGCGGGGCGCGCGCGAAAGCGGCAAAGCGGGACGCATGCCTCTTCTTTCCGTGAACGGAAGGGCTATATGAGCGGCATGCTTCCCGCCGCCGTCGCACGGCAAACGCTCCGGCGCACCATGTGCCGCCGGATGCGTGTGCGCATGCAAGAGAAGGCGCTGCAGGAGAACGATGCGGGAGAGGACAGAGGACAGCCGTTGATCTGGCTCAATGCCCATAGGGCGAGCCAGGCCTAGGCGCCACACGGAACCAGCGCGGCTCCGGTGCGGTTTGCCGCCCGCCGCCGCCATATGCGAGTGAACGGACGCTGCCATGTCCATGACTGACGACCTCATCCGGGCCCCCGAGCCCCCCAAGAGCCTCTACGAGAAGCGCAAGGCAGTCTATCCCAAGCAGGTGGACGGCCCGTTCCGCCGCTTCAAGTGGCTGGTGATGGCCGTCACGCTTGCCATCTACTGGGGGACGCCGTGGATCCGTTGGGATCGCGGGCCCCATGCGCCCGATCAAGCGGTGCTGGTCGACCTCGCCAATCGCCGCTTCTACATGTTCGGCATCGAAATCTGGCCGCACGAATTTTATTATGTGGCGGGCCTGCTCATCATGGCCGGTGTTGGCCTGTTCCTCGTCACTTCCGCCGTTGGCCGCGCCTGGTGCGGTTATGCCTGCCCGCAGACGGTGTGGACAGACCTCTTCCAGCATGTCGAGCGCTGGCTGGACGGTGACCGCAATGCCCAGCTCCGCCTCGAAAAGGCGCCGTGGACGGCCGGCAAGCTCTACAAGCGGCTGCGCAAATGGACGATCTGGCTGCTCATCTCCTTCGCCACAGGCGGTGCCTGGATCTTCTATTTCGCTGACGCGCCCACGCTCCAGCATCGCTTCTGGACGGGCGATGCGCCGTTCATCGCCTATGCGACGGTGTTCGTGCTCACCATGACCACCTTCATCTTCGGCGGTTTCATGCGGGAGCAGGTGTGCATCTACATGTGCCCCTGGCCGCGCATCCAGACCGCGATGATGGACGAGAAGACGCTTATCGTCACCTACAAGCACTGGCGGGGCGAGCCGCGCAGCCGGGGCAAGAAGCGCGCGGAAGAAGAGCCGCAGCAGGCCTTCGGCGACTGTATCGATTGCATGCAATGCGTGCAGGTCTGCCCCACCGGCATCGACATTCGCGAGGGGCCGCAGATCGGCTGCATCACCTGTGCACTCTGCATCGATGCGTGCGACAAGGTGATGGAGCAGATCGGCCGGCCGCGCGGCCTCATCGATTATGCCACCGAGCTGGACAGCCAGAAGGAGATGCGCGGCGAGACGCCCACGCCCGTGCTCAAGTCGCTGTTCCGCCCGCGCACCATTGCCTATTTCATGGTGTGGGCGGGCATCGGCCTCGCCATGCTGTTCGTGCTCGGCACGCGCACGCGCATCGACATCGGCGCCAATGCGGACCGCAACCCGCAGTTCGTACAGCTTTCGGACGGCTCGATCCGCAATGCCTATCTCGTCAAGATCAGCAATATGGAGAGCCGCCCGCGCCAGATGGAGTATCGGCTGGAGGGTCTGCCCGGCGCCGTGATGTGGGCGGAAGGATCGACGCGCGACAAGGCTGCACGCAGCATCCGCATCGCCGTGCCGGCCGACCAGGTGCTCAAGGAGCGCGTCTATGTGGTTGCCCCCGCCGCCGGGCCGGAGCATGAGGACTTCACCTTCGCCCTCAAGGCGCTCGACGGGGGCGAGGAGCAAGCCACGCATGGCGAGCGCTTCGTGCGGCCGGAGACGGAACAATGAACGGCAAGACTTTCACCGGGCGGCATATGACGCTCATCCTCGTCGCCTTCTTCGGGGTGGTGATCGCGGTCAATCTGGTGATGGCGACGCTGGCGAGCCGAACCTTCGGCGGGTTGGTGGTGCAGAACAGCTATGTCGAAAGCCAGAAGTTCAACAGCTATCTGGAGGCTGCGCGGCAGGATGAGGCGCTGGGCTGGACGCTGACCACGCAGCGCCTGCCCGACGGGCGACTGGGGCTGCACCTGGCGGATCGGCAAGGCGCGTTGGCTGGCGCTGAGATCACAGGGCTGGCGCGCCACCCGCTCGGTCGCGAGCCCGAGCGCGCGCTGCGCTTCGCCGGGCTGGGCGAGGGCCGCTATGAGAGCCGCGAGGCGCTGCCCGCCGGTCGCTGGATCGTCCATGTCGAGGCCCATGCGGCCGGCAGTACGATCCGGCGCATCGTCGATCTGCAATGAGCTACGTCGCGCCCAGTGAGGACTGGACCAGCGTCCCGGTCGAAACCCGCTTCGCGGTGCCGGAAATGCATTGCGCCGGCTGTATCTCCAAGATCGAGCGGCTGCTGCCCGAACAGGCCGGGATCCGCACCGCGCGGGTCAACTTCTCGGCCAAGACAGTATCGGTGGCGCACCGGCCCGATATGGCCGAGCCCGATCTTATCCGCGCCTTCGACGCCATCGGCTTCGAGGCGCAGCCGCTCCATGGCGCCGCGGCCGTGCAGCGCGGGGCGACGCTCAAGCGCCTGATGCGCGCGCTGGCGGTGGCCGGCTTCGCGGCGATGAACGTGATGCTGCTCTCCGTCTCGGTCTGGTCCGGTGCGGAAGGGAGCGCGCGCGAGCTGTTCCACTGGCTCTCGGCGATCATCGCGCTGCCTGCCGTCGCTTATGCCGGCCGGCCGTTCTTTGCCTCGGCGTGGAAGGCGCTGCGGGCGGGCACCACCAACATGGACGTGCCGATTTCCATCGGCGTCTCGCTTGCAACGCTGATGAGCCTTTACGAGACGGCGACGGGCGGGCGCCATGTCTGGTTCGATGGCGCGCTGATGCTGCTGGCCTTCCTGCTGGCCGGTCGCGTGCTCGATGAGATGATGCGCGGCCGCGCGGCGAGCGGCGCCGAGACACTGGTGAAGCGCACCGCGCCGGGCGCCATGCGCCTCGCCGAGGATGGCGCCAGCCAGTGGGTGGCGGCGGACGATCTCCGGCCCGGCGACCGCGTGCTGGTCGCGGCCGGCGAGCGGCTGGCGGCGGACGGCATGATCGAGAGTGGCACAAGTCGGTTCGACCTCTCGCTACTCACCGGTGAGAGCCGCCCCGTGACGCTTGGCCCCGGCGCTGCCGCGACAGCGGGTACGCTCAACCTTGATGCGCCGGTGACGCTGCGCGTGACGGCCGTGGGCGAGGCCCGTGCCATCGCCGAGATCGCGCGGCTGATGGAGAGCGCCACGCAGGCCAAGTCCGCCTATGTGCGCATCGCTGACCGTGCTTCGCGCCTCTATGCGCCGGTGGTACATCTGCTGGCCGCGCTGACCTTCGCTGGCTGGATGATTGCGGGGGCCGGTTGGCACCAGTCGCTGCTGGTTGCCATCGCCGTGCTCATCATCACGTGCCCTTGCGCGCTGGGCCTGGCCGTGCCGGTGGCGCAGGTGGTGGTGTGCGGCGCGATGATGCGCAGCGGCCTGCTGGTCAAGAACGGCAGTGCGCTGGAGCGGCTGGCGCAGGCCGATATGGCATTGTTCGACAAGACCGGTACGCTGACGCTGGGTCGCCCCGAGCCGAGTGGCCTCAATGCACTGGACGAGCAGGAACGCGCCGTCGCGCGTGGCCTCGCCATGGCGAGCCGGCACCCGCTCGCCGTCGCGCTGCGTCAGGCGCTGGGCGGCGCGCAGGTGGGGCCTGCCGTGCTCGATGAGATTGCAGAGATACCGGGCGAGGGTGTGCATGCGCGCTGGCAGGGCAAGCCCGTGGCGATGCGCCGACCGACGGCAGACGAGCTGGCCGCCGGCCCGGCGGTGGACGATCTCACCATGACCGTCGCGCTCGATCTGGGCGGCGGGCGCGTGCATGTCATCCGCTTTGCCGACGCGGTGCGGCCCGATGCGGCGCGGGCGCTGGCGGAG
>DASRXY010000022.1:0-2029 GCA_035654035.1 Sphingobium sp.
CCGCGCACGCCATCGCCGATGCCGATGCGCTGGCCCGGGCGCTGGCGGAGGAAGTGCGCGTGGACGACATGATCGTATGCCTGGGCGCGGGTGACATCACCAAATGGGCGGCGGGCCTGGCCGGGGGCATCGAGCGCGCCCGGGCGGAGCGCCGCTGATGTGGGAGCTGATGGCCATTGGTATCGAGATGCAGCGTCGTATGATCGAAGTGCATGCGCAGGGCCTCAAGCTCACCGGCGACATGTTGCGGGAAGTGGAGCGCCGCAACGATAGCGCCGCGATGATGCGCGAGGCGCAGGCCATGAGCGCCGGCCTGACTAGCCGCTGGTTCGACGCCTGGCGGGGGCGGTCATGAATGCAGCCGCCGCATTGACGCAGATGCCCCCGGTGCGCGGGCGGCTGACGGCGCACGCGCCGCTGGCGCCGCTCGTCTGGTTTAAGAGCGGCGGTGCGGCGGACTGGCTGTTCGAGCCGGCCGATACCCACGATCTGTGCGCTTTCCTCGCGGCCATTCCCGCCGATATGCCGGTGATGGCGCTGGGACTGGGGTCCAACCTCATCGTGCGTGATGGTGGCGTGCCGGGCGTGGTCGTGCGGCTCGGCAAGGCGTTCGCGCGGGTCGAGCGGCTCGACGCGACGACACTGCGCTGCGGCGGCGGCGCCTCGGGCATTCTCGTCTCGTCCACTGCGCGCGATGCGGGCATTGGCGGCCTCGAGTTCCTCCGCTCCATTCCCGGCACGGTCGGCGGCTTCGTGCGCATGAACGGCGGCGCCTATGGCCGCGAGACGTGCGACATTCTCGTTGATTGCGACGTGGTCCTCCGCACGGGTGAGCGGCGGACCCTGCCCGCGGCGGCGCTGGGCTACACCTATCGGCACAGCGCCCTGCCCGAGGGTGCCGTGGTGGTGAGCGCCACCTTCCGCGGCCATGCCGGGGCGCCCGAGACGATCCAGGCCGAGATGGACCGCATCTCCGTCGCGCGCGAGAGTTCGCAGCCGCTGCGCAGCCGCACCGGCGGCTCCACCTTCAAGAACCCGCCCGGCGAAAAGGCCTGGGCGCTGGTGGATGCGGCCGGCTGCCGCGGCCTGACGCTGGGCGGCGCGCAAGTGAGCGAGAAGCACACCAATTTCCTCATCAACACCGGCGCGGCGACGAGCGCGCAGATCGAAGCGCTGGGCGAAGATGTGCGTCGGCGCGTGAAGGAGAAGAGTGGCATCACGCTCGAATGGGAAATCCAGCGCGTGGGGCGGCCGGCATGAGCGCCGGGCCCTGGAAGGTCGCTGTCCTCATGGGCGGCTGGTCGGCGGAGCGGGACGTCTCGCTCTCCAGCGGACGCGGCATTGTCACGGCGCTGGAAGCGCGCGGCCATGCCGTCACCGCCATCGACATGGGCGCGACACCGGCCGAAGGACGCGACCTGCCCGCCCGGCTGCTGGCTGCCGATCCCGACGTGGTGTTCAACGCGCTGCACGGCGTACCGGGCGAGGATGGCTCGGTGCAGGGCCTCATGGACATTCTCGGCCTCGTCTATACCCATAGCGGCATGGCGACGTCCGTCATTGCCATCGACAAGATGCTCACCAAGCAGCATCTCGTGCCGCATGGCATTCCCATGCCCGGCGGTGGCGTGGTGACGAGCGAGAGCCTGTTCGCCGCCGATCCGCTACCGCGCCCCTATGTGGTGAAGCCGGTTAACGAGGGGTCCTCCGTCGGCGTCGCCATTGTCACGGCGGAGGGTAATTACGGCAACCCCATTGGCCGCTCCGTGACGGGGCCGTGGCAGATGTTCGATGCGCTGCTGGCCGAGCCGTTCATCCGGGGGCGGGAACTGACTGTCGCGGTGCTGGGCGAGCGGGCGCTGTGCGTCACCGAACTGCGGCCCAAGAGCGGTTTCTACGATTATGACGCCAAATATACCGATGGCCTCACCGAGCATGTCTGCCCCGCCGACGTGCCGGCCGACATCGCGGCGCGGATGATGGAGATTGCGCTGGAGGCGCACCGCCTGCTCGGCTGCCGGGGCACGTC
>DASRXY010000023.1:0-12830 GCA_035654035.1 Sphingobium sp.
TCAAGGCCGAGCCGGGCCGCTACCATCTCTATGTAAGCCTCGCCTGCCCCTGGGCGCACCGCGTGCTCATCATGCGCGCTCTCAAGGGACTGGACGCCATGCTCCCGATCTCGGTGGTGCATTGGCTGATGGCGGAAAAAGGCTGGACCTTCGCGCCGGGCCCGGGCGTCGTGCCGGACCCGCTCCACCATGCCGATTATCTATATGAGGTCTATGTCGCCGCGCAGCCCGGCTATAGCGGACGCGTCACCGTGCCGGTACTGTGGGACAAGGAGCGGCGCACCATCGTCAACAATGAATCCGCCGAGATCATCCGCATGCTTACGGACGCGTTCGACGCGGTGGGCGCCAAGCCGGGCGACTATTATCCGGCGGCGCTGCGCGCGCAGATCGATGCGGTGAACGCCCGCGTCTATGATGGCTTCAACAACGGGGTCTACAAAGCCGGCTTCGCCACCAGCCAGACCGCCTATGACGAAGCGGTCGCCGGCGTGTTCGAGACGCTCGACTGGATCGAAGAACGCCTATCGCGCCAGCGCTATCTACTGGGTGGGCAGTTGACCGAAGCCGACATCCGCCTCCTCACCACGCTCGTGCGCTTCGACGAGGTCTATCACGGCCATTTCAAATGCAATCGCCGCCGGATCGTCGACTATCCCAACGTCTGGGGTTTTACGCGCGAGATGTTCCAACTGCCCGGCGTGGCAGCGACCGTGAACATGGCGCACATCAAGCACCATTATTACGAAAGCCATCGGACCATCAATCCGACCGGCATCGTACCTATCGGTCCGGCGCCCGATTTCATGGCGCCGCATGGCCGGGAGGCGCTCTGAGGCCGGAGGTCCGCGCGGCCTCCGGCTGGGTAGGCCGATCCGGACGCCGGACGTGGATCAAAGCATGGCCGAGCCCAGCGTCGCAATCTTGCACCGGCCGTCGCAAGAGCATATGATTTGAATATCAATTCAATTTATGAATCTGTCGATGCCTGCTATCTCTCCTTCCCCCCGCGCCCGTTTCGGCATCTGCTTTTCCCTGCTGGCGCGCCGCTGGCGCCGCGCGCTCGATGCGCATCTCGCTGCGGCGGGCCTCACCGCCACAAGCTGGGTGCCCCTCATCCATCTGGAGGAGACCGGCGGCGGCATCACTCAGAAGGAGCTGGCGCTGCTGGTGGGCGTGGACGGCTCCAGCCTGGTCCGCGTGCTCGACATGCTCGTACGCGAAGGGCTGATTGAACGGCGCCGCGACGAGAATGACGGCCGCGCTCGCCTCATTTACCTGACGGCGCAAGGGCGGCGGCGCGTGATTGAAATTCGCGACGAACTTACCCGGGGCGAGGCACAGATGCTGGCGGACCTCTCAGATGCCGAGATCGAAACGATGCTCGACTGTTTCACGCGGATCGACCGCCGCCTGGCCGAGCCGGCGCCATCCGGACGAGAGGGCGCCAGCCAGAGTCGGGCCGCCTGATGGCACGGTCCGCCCCGCCTCCCCGTCACGCGCCGCGACGACGCGCCCTGCCGATCGGCCGCATTGATGCCGCCCGTCACCTGCTGCACCCCCGTCAGATGCGCGATAGCCTGACGCTGGCCCGGCAGCCCTATTGGCGCAACGCCTCACTGGCCGGCCTACAATCCGCCGCAGCGGCGGCCATCGCGTTGCCGCTCGTCTATCTCTCGCCCTGGTCGCATCTGATCGGCTATGCCGCGCTCGGCACACTCGTGGCGCTGTTCGGCCGCTACGCCCCGGCCCGCGCACGCAACCGCATCCTGCTCCTCGCCACACTCACACAGACACTCGCCGTGTTCGTCATGTCAGCCACCGGCTGGCTCGGCATGGCCTTGGCCGCCAAGCTCCTGCTGCTGACGCTGGCCTGCGGCATCTTCTTCTTCGTTGCGGTCGCGGGGCGGTTTGGCCCACCCGGCCCGCTGATCTTCATCTTCGCGGCCGGCGCCGCCATGCGGAACCCGACAAGCCTGCTGGACGTGCTGGAGCGCAGCGCCATTACCGCCGCCGTCGCCTTGCTCGCCTGGGCCATCTGCGCGGCCACCGAGCATTTCCGGCACCATCCGCTGCGCGAGGACCCACCGCCCCCCAACCCGGCGCACAACTCGCCGGACCTGCTGATCGCGTCGACGCGCAGCGCCGTCGCGGCTGGCATCGCGGCCTTCACCAGCTATGCCTTCGGCGCGGCCTATCCGTTCTGGGCGGCGATGGGCGCGCTCGCGGTGCTCCAGGGCGCGCATCTGCACATCGGCATGAACCGCGCGCTTCAGCGCATGGCGGGCACGGTAGCGGGTGCCATTCTGGTCTGGCTCATCCTCGCGCAGAACCCATCCTTCTGGGTCGTTTTCGCAATCCTCGTCGTGCTGCAATATGTGACCGAGGTGATCATCGGCTTCAACTATGGCCTGGGGCAGATCCTCGTCACGCCCATGGCCCTGCTCATGACACGGCTTGCAGTGCCGGGCGTCGATGGAACCGCCATGGTCTCCGAGCGGATCCTGGACACGCTGCTCGGCGCCGCCATCGGCATCACTATCGCCGTCCTGTGGTCCTCACTGGAAGAACGCCGCCAGTTGGCGCGGCACGCGGAGCACCTGCGCAAGTCAGCGTGATGGCGCGGCGATGGGTGTTCAAGCCAGCCATCACGCTTCCCTTCGCGCTTATCCAGAACGCGCCGGAAGCATGAAGGCGCCGCGAGCCTGTGTCGCTCGCGGCGCCTCCTCGAAAATTTGCAAAGCGTGGTCCTGCCCGCTTCATTCAGGCTGGCGCCGCCTCGTCCGATGCGGCGCAGCGGACGCAAGCCGCCGGCATCAGCCTTCGCCCATGCCCTCGGCCGGAAGGCCGGCGGCGCCCGCCTTCACCTTCTCCTCGATGCGACGGCCAACCTCGGCGTCAATGCTCTTCCAATAGGCGAATGCACGGCTCAGCACCGGTTCGCGCACACCGCCCAGCAGGCTGCCCGCGACCTGATCGATCAGCTTGGCGCGCTGGTCGTCGTTGAACACCTCGCGCACGAGAATGCCGGGCTGCGTGAAATCGTCATCCTCCGCCCGGAGCGTATAGGCGCTGCGTACCATCGCGCCGTCCGCTTCCCAGCCGTCTTCAGCCGGGCCGGTCTCGTCCGCCCACGGGCGCCCGGCGCTGTTGGTGGCATGGACCGGAGCGGCGCCTGTGTGATGATAGGTCATCGGCCCATCGATCATGTAGGTGTTCACGGGCACCTTGGGCTGGTTGACCGGCAACTGGTGGAAATTGGCGCCGATGCGGTTGCGCTGCGCGTCGTTGTAAGCAAAGGCGCGGCCGAGCAGCATCTTGTCGGGCGAGAGGCCGATGCCGGGCACGGTGTTGCCGGGCGAGAAGGCCGCCTGCTCGATCTGCGCGAAGAAGTTTTCCGGGTTGCGGTTCAGCGTCATCGTGCCAACCGGGATCAGCGGATAATCCTTATGCGACCACGTCTTGGTGAGGTCGAACGGATTGAACCGGTAGCTCCTGGCCTCCTCATAGGGCATGATCTGCACCGAGAGATCCCACACCGGATAATCGCCGCGCGCAATCGCCTCGAACAGGTCGCGACGGTGGAAATCAGCGTCCGCCCCGGACATGGCGGTGGCCTCCTCGTTCGAGAAGAACTTCATGCCCTGTCGGGTGTGGAAGTGATATTTCACCCAGAATTTCTCGCCCTTGGCGTTCACCCACATATAAGTGTGCGAGCCATAGCCGTTCATGTGGCGCCAGCTCCGCGGCAGGCCGCGCTCGCCCATCAGATAGGTCACCTGGTGAGCGCTCTCGGGATTGTTGGTCCAGAAATCCCACTGCATGTGATTGTCGCGCAGGCCCGAGTCCGGCAGGCGCTTCTGGCTGCGGATGAAGTGCGGGAACTTCATGGGGTCGCGCACGAAGAACACCGGCGTGTTGTTGCCCACGAGGTCGTAATTGCCCTCACTGGTGTAGAATTTGAGACTGAAGCCGCGCACGTCCCGCCAGGTGTCAGGGCTGCCCTGCTCGCCCGCCACGGTCGAGAAGCGCGCGAGCATCTCGGTCGTCGCGCCCTTCTGGAACAGCGCCGCCTTGGTATAAGCGGACATGTCGTGCGTCGTTTCGAACACGCCGAATGCACCCGAGCCCTTTGCATGCGGCTGGCGTTCGATGGTCTTTTCGCGGTTGAAATGCGCCATCTGCTCCAGGAAATGCACGTCGTGCAGCAGAATGGGGCCGTCCGGACCAATGGTCAGCGAATTGCGGTCGCTCGGCGCCGGAGCACCCGTAGTCATGGTCGACGGACCCATTTTGCTGAAGTCTTGCGATGGTACCTTGTCGGTCATGTCTATTTCCCTCACTTTATCTCGTTGTGGAAAACGGATCGTCGAAAGAAACTCGAGGAACGCGGGCGATCCGGACGTTTCTCACTGTCTGTGACCGCGTTCTTGTCTGTCCCGCATCGTCCCTTGAACCCACCGCATTGTCCAACGCGATCTGTCGATGACAGTGGACGGGGAAATCGCGTGCCTCATTTCTTCGTCGTGCGCGCAACCCAGCTTGCGAATGCATCGATGAAGCTCTGGAAGAAACGCTTGGTGTCATCCGAGACCAGCTCGCCCGCTTCGTCGAAGAGCGTGAAGGCGTTGCCGACATAAGCCTCCGGCTGTTGCAGGATGGGCATGTCCAGAAACACCAGCGACTGGCGCAGATGATGGTTGGCGCCAAACGCACCCAGCGCACCGGGCGAGAGGCTCATGATCGCGGCCGGCTTGCCCGCCCAGCTGCTTTGCCCATAGGGGCGAGAACCCACATCGATGGCGTTCTTGAGCACGCCGGGCACCGAGCGGTTATATTCAGGCGTGACAAACAGCACTGCGTCGCTCCGGCTCAGTTCATCGCGGAACCGAACCCAGCTCGCCGGCGCCCCCGCCGCTTCGACGTCCTCATCATAATGCGGCAAGTCGCCGATCTCGACGATGGTGAGCTTGAGATTGGCAGGCGCCAGCCTGACCAGCGCCTGCGCCGCCTTGCGGTTGACGGAGTCCTTGCGCAGCGAACCGACGACCACGGCGACGTTGATGGGATCGGACATGATAGCTCCTTCTGGAAAACAGTCGCCGCTCGCGCGGGATGCGCGTGGCTTAACCTTGCTTGATGACAAGCTAGGCCGCCTCCGATATTAAAGAAATAGAAACAAAGGAAACTCATCGGTGAATAATCTTTAATGCAGAGCCTGCCCGATCTCGAAGCCTGGGCCATTTTTGCAAAGGTCGCGGACGTGGGCTCGTTCACACGCGCGGCCGACGCGCTGAACCTGTCGAAGCCGACGGTTTCCAAGGCGGTCACCCGGTTGGAGAAGCGGCTGCGGGTCGCCCTGCTCCACCGCACCTCACGCCAGCTCACCTTGACCGAAAGCGGCCGCCTCGCACTGGAGCATGCCCGTCGCATCCTGACCGATGGCCTCACGGTTGAAGCCCGGCTCTCGGCGCAGGCCGAGGAAGCGAGCGGGCAGGTGCGCATGACGGCGCCCATGTCGTTCGGGATCCAGCAGCTGGGGCCGATCCTGCCCGATTTCCTCGATGCTTATCCCAGCGTTTTGCTCGACCTGCACCTGAGCGATATGCAGGAGGATCTGATCGCCAACGGCTATGATCTGGCGCTACGGATCTCGGCACTGAGCGATTCCTCGCTGCGGGCGCGCAAGTTGTGCGACGTGCGCCGGCCGATCGTCGCCGCGCCGCGCTATCTGGCGCGTCATGGCCGCCCCACCCATCCCCGCGATCTGCTGATTGAGCATCGCACGATCCACTATAGCAACACGCCGAACCCGGACCTGTGGCGCCTGCACCATGCAGAACAGGGTGAATGGGAGGGCCGGGTCGGTGGCCGGCTGGTAACCAACAACGCCGACGTGGTGCTGCCCGCGCTGGTGGCGGGAGAGGCCATCGCTGCCCAGCCGCTTTTCTCTGTGCAGGCGGCGCTGCGCGAAGGCGCTCTTGAGGAAATCCTGCCTGACTGGCGCATGGTACCGCCGATCAGCCTCTATCTGGTGACGCCGCCTAGCACGCTGCGGCCCACACGCGTAAAAGTGCTCATCGACTTCCTGATCGAGCGGCTGGCGGGCAACGAGGAGCTCTGAGCGCCGGCGCGGGCAGAAGCACAAAGATCGAGTGTGCGTGACCGTACCAGCACACCGGCCGGGCCCTTTGCTCTTTATCCCGACTGGGCCTCCGTGCTCCGTCCGCCCATCGCCGTGCCTCTCTCAGAGCCGGATCCACCCCATGCGCGAGGCCAGCACCACCGCATGGGTGCGGTCCTTGGCGCCGAGCTTCTGGAACAGCGTCTTGAGCATGCCCTTGATGGTATTCTCGGAGAGCGAGAGCGACCAGGCGATCTGCTTGTTCTGATTGCCCTCCGCCATCAGCTTGAGAAGCTGCACTTCCCGCTCGGTCAGCCGTTCGTCGAACAGCTGCACCGCCACTTCCTTAGCGATTTCGGAGCAGACGAATCGGCGGCCGCTCGCCACGGTTCGAATACCTTCCAGCAGTTCGCGGCGAATGCTGGTCTTGAGCACATAGCCGCTCGCGCCTGCCTCCAAGGCGCGGATGGCCTGACCGCTGGTGTGGAAGGTGGAGAGCACCAGAACCTTGCTGGCCGGCGCCTCGGTGCCGATGAGCCGTGCCACTTCCAGCCCATCCATGCCCGGCATCTGCAAGTCGAGCACGACGACATTGGGCTTCAGGCGCTTGACGAGCTCCAGCGCACCGATGCCGTCGCCCAGTTCGCCCAACACCGTAATGTCGGACTGGCCCTCGATGAGGCCCTTCAGCCCGTCGCGCAGCAACTCGTGATCGTCCACGATCACCGTGGTTATCAGTTCGCGCGTTCTCGCGCCCGGCGGACAAACCATGGCCACCCTCCCCTTGTCTGGGAAGTTTGGTCGCTTTTTTCTCCATATGCAATGGAGGAGGGAACCCGCACCGTGAGCGTCACGCCCTTGCCCGGCGCGGACTCGATCTTCAGTTTTCCGCCGATATGGGCCACGCGCTCCTTCATGCCGACCAGCCCGAAATGCCCGCGGGTGATGGCAGTGCTGACGCGGTCCATGTCCAGTCCCACCCCATCATCGGCAATCTCCATTTCGAGGAAAGCGGCAGTGTAGCGAATGTCGACGCGCACCTTGCGGGCCTGAGCGTGGCGCAGGATGTTGAACAGGCTCTCGCTGGCCACATCGATGAGCCCGTTGAACACAGTGGGCTCCACCGGCACCACCGTCCCTTCCACGCGGATCTCGGTCTCGAAGCGGCTCGCGGGCAACTGGCGTTGCGCTACGGCGGCAATGACACTCCGAAGATCCGAGCGGGGCTGCTTGGCGCGGAGATCGAGCACGCGCTGCCGGCTCTCAGCAAGCACCTCGTCGGCCTGGTCGAGTGTCGTATGCAGTTCCTGCCGCGAGGGGTGGTCCGCCGGCAGACGATCGACGAGAAGCTGGAAGCGCAGGATGAGGCCCTGCACGGATTGCAACAGCGTGTCATGCAGCTCGCGCGCGATCCGCTCGCGCTCGGCATGGCGCTCGGACATGGCATTGCGCACGCGCGTCGTCAGGATGTAGGTGCGCCAGCGATAGGCGAAGACCACGGCGCCCAGCAGCAGCAACGCCACCGCGACCTTGAAGCCGGTCGATTGCAGGAAGGTGGGCGCCACGGTGAAGCGGAGCACGCCCGGCTTCTCGGTCCACAGGCCGTCCTCATTGGCGCCGAGCACTTCGAAGCGATAGTCGCCGGGCCCGAGATTGCCGAAGGTGACTTCATGCCGGTTGCCGGCCGAGATCCACTCGTCGCCCGTACCGACCAGCCGATATTTGAACTGGACCCGGTCCGGCACCGAGTAGCTGAGCGCGCCATAGCCGATGCGCACCGAGCGCGTGCCGCCGGGTAGGCGCAGGGCCTTGGCGAGCGGATCGTGGCTGTGCCCGTCCGCCCACAGGCTGCTCACCACGATGCGCGGCGCTATGGTGTTGCGGATGATGTTGCGGCTGTCGATCACGAAAGGTCCGGCGCGGGTCAGGAGCCAGATGCGCCCGTCGCTGCCCGCCACCATCTGCCGGCCGCGATAGCCGGCCTCCTGCTTGCCGACCGGCAGCCCCTCGCTCCAGTCGAAGAGCAGGGCCGGACGGGGCAGCCGGTCCTTGCCCCAGGACCGCGCGATATCCACCAGCGGTATGCGCTCCAGGCCGTTGACGCCGAAGGACCAGAGAAAGTCGTTGTCCACATCGAAATCCCGCCGCTTGGCCAGCGACGAGACGGGGAGATTGGCGGCCGGCCCATCCTTGTCGGCGGCACGCCACAGACCTCCGGTATGGCTGACGAGCAGCCCCAGCCGCGTGCTCCGCATGGAAGAGATGGCGCCCGGCCATATTGTGTGGAGCGGCGTCGCTTCCGTCTCGTCGACCCGCAGGAGCTGATTGCCCCGGACGCCGAGGATCAACGCGCCCGCCGCATCGGTGGCCGCGTCCCACAGGTCGATCCGCTCCAGACCGGGGAAACCCTGATGCCAACGGCCATCGCGATACCAGCTCACCCGATCGCGCGAGAGCGCCCATAAACGGCCGAAGCCATCTTCCTCACACAGGATCGGGATTTGCGCCGGCGGCAGCGGCGGCAGCGTGTGCCCCTCCCCTTCGCCGAACAAAATGGTCCGCTCGTTCTGCATCAGCCATACTCCGCCAGAGCGCGCGGCGCACAGCACGGCATTGTCACCCAGGCCGGAGGCGTTGAGTTCCGGCGGCTGGTGGGGCTTGATCCGGTAGAGACTGCCGAGGCTGAATAGATAGACGCTGCCGTCCTTGGCGGCGGCCAGACGCTGCGGCGCGCTGGGGCGGCTGGCGATGCCGGGCACAGGCACGGCATTGGCGGGATGGAAACGGTGGAGCGCCTCGCTGCTCGACACCCATATATTGCCCTCCCGGTCCGGGAAGACATCGATCGTGGCGACCGTGCCGATCCGGTCGTCATTGTTAAACGTCATGGGCGGCGTGCCCACCGCAGCGGCGTTCTGTGCGTCGGCGATGAGGAATACGCCGCCGGAGAGAGAGCTGCCCCAGATGTTGCCGTGGCGGTCGAACCGGATCTTGGGGAAGAGAATGCCCGGCACGGGCGGATAGCTGACCGGCTGGCGCGGCGGGCGCCCGCTCGGCTCCCGCAGCTTGCGCGTGCCGAACTGATCGGAGAGCCAGAGGCCCCCTTCCCCGTCCAGCGTCAGCCGGCCCAGCCCTATGCGGTCGCCGGCGGTCTCGAACCGATCGCTCCCCGCGCGCAGATAAGCAAGCTTGCCCTTCCCCGCGTCGCTCAGCGATGCCCACAGCGTGCCGTGTCGGTCGACCGCGAGGTCCGCCACCCCGCCGGATGGCATGGCGAGGCGCAGGTCCATCTGCGCCCAGCGCCCGCCCGCGAAGCGATAAAGCCGCTTCTCCCGACCGCTGGAGGCCGCCCAGATCGCGCCGTTCGCGCCTTCGGCCAGATGCGTGACCTGCGGCGGAGGCTGCGGCATTCCGGTCTGGTGGATCACACCATTGCGCAACACGGCCACGCCCGAATTCTGGCCGAGGCTGAGCCACAACTCGCCACGTCGCGAAATGATCGCCTCGATGACGGAGGCCGTGGAAAAGCCGCGGCTGCGCGCGAGGGGCACGCGTTCGAAGCTCCTGCCATCGAAGCGATAGAGCCCGTCCGGCGTGCCGAACCACATATAGCCATCCGGCGTCTGAATGATTGCATTGGCCTGTGCCGAGAGACCGTCGCGCGCGTCGAGCCGCGTATGGATGAAATGATCGAAGGCAAGCTCGCGCGCGGCGGACGGCGCGGCCACTCCCAGGCCCAGCAGGAGCAGTAGGCCCACGCCGACACGCCTCAGCGCCATCCGGAAGAAGCGTGACGCCGTTCCCGTCCGCCCCGTTGCTCTCGTCATGCGCGCGCTGTCCCCTGACGCATTTGCACCGTTTTTCGTCATCCTGTCTTTCGGCGTCCTTCCTCCCTGGAGAATGCCCCGTTCCGCAGGACCGAAGGCATCGATGCCGTCCGGTGGCGCTTCGGACGTCCTTTCTGCATCGGCGCAACCCTATCGGACGGCAAGACCCGTTCGTGTCGCCGGGCGAAGCCGGATGGGGTCGCCCAGGTCGCGCCGACATTTCCAACCCTTTCGCCCGATAGCCTGAGTTTCGTTGCCATTGCCTTGGCACGAAGCGACCGCGTCGGCCCCTGCCACACCACCGGCTGACTACCCGCGAGTCGTCCGGAACCGCCCCGCGAACAATACCCATTCGAGTATCGCGGCCCGGCCGAAACGGGTCTGCCCAAGCCTCCCGATCATTTCTAGCTCTCGCAATATGCTCGGCCGCTCCGGTCGGCATTCGAAAGGGAACTGCCGGGAACCCCGGTTTTCCCAGCGTCGCGCAGACCCTCCGCTTCGAGAGGATCGCGGTGATGCGAACATCAGGGAGGGGAGAACCTATGTCACACTATGCCACGAAATTTCGTGTCGCGATGCTCTGCTCGGCCATGGGCGCCTCGACGATGCTGGCGCTGACGCCGGCCCATGCGCAGGACCCGCAGGACGCAGGTGCGGCGGAAAGTGAAAGCTCCGCCATCGTTATCACCGGCTCGCGCATTGCGCGCAAGGACTACACGGCAACCAGCCCCATCGTCACAGTCGACGCCGAGCTGCTGGACCAGAGCAGCGCCGTCAATATCGAGGCAAATCTCAACAAGCTGCCGCAGTTCGCGCCGGCCCTCACCCAGTTCGATACGCAGGGTCTCCAGGCCAATGCCAACGTGACCATCGGTGTGGCGACGGTCAGCCTGCGCCAGCTCGGGTCCAACCGCAACCTGGTGCTGGTGGACGGACGCCGCCCGACGCCGATCAACGGCTCGGGCGTGGTGGACATCAACACCATCCCCTCCGCCGCCGTCGAGCGCGTGGAGGTCATTTCCGGCGGTGCCTCGTCCACCTATGGCGCGGACGCCGTGGGCGGTGTGGTCAACTTCATCCTGCGCAAGAACTTCACCGGTCTGAATGTGGATGCCCAATATTCGCTCAACGAGCGGGGCGACGGCGCGCAAGTCCGCGCTTCCGCGCTGCTCGGCGCCTCGCTCGACAGCGAACGCGGCAATGTGATGATCGGCATGGAATATTATAATCGCGATCCGGTGCGCACGCTGAGTCGGCCCTGGTATGCCGACCTCGCCGCCAGCCCGCTGACCGCCGGCACGGAGTTCTTCCTCAACAACAACTTCATTTCCTTCCCCACGGCTGGCCAGCCGACCCAGGCGGCGATCAACACGCTGTTCCAGGGCAAGGGCACGCCGGCGGGGGTCAATATTCCGCTCACCTCATCCTTCTACATCAACGGCAACGATACACTGTTCCTCAACGGCTCCACGCGCGTGGGCGGCGTCTACACCCCGCTCTTCTATGGCTATGACGAGGCCAGCTCATCGCCCATCGACGGCTACCGGACCAAGATGCTGGCGACCGGCCTCATCGCCAGCAACATCGACGATCTGCTGCTTTCCTCGCCGCAGACGCGCTATTCCTTCTTCGGGCGCGGCCATTATGAACTGAACGACAATATCACCGCCTTCGGCCAGATGTCCTACGCCTCTACCGAGACGACGTCGCTCTCACTCAACACGGTGGCACTCGGCTCGCTCGGCACGGTCATCCCGCATGACGACGAGATCTACACCGGCAATTCGGTGCTCGGCACGCCCTCGTCGCTCGGGTCTCTCATCGGCGGCGTCCAGTATACGAATCTGGACTTCCTCGCGCAGGGGGTGGTGACGCCGGCGGGCGTGGGCACCGGCAAGTTCGGGCTGAACTGCCCGACCATCGGCGGCTGCACCAACAGCCAGGTCTTTCCCGTGCCTTCCGAGCTGCAATTCCTGCTCGACAGCCGCACCGGCGACGCCGCGACGCAACCCTTCTACGTCAACCTGATTCCCGGCGACATCGCGCGCCGCACCACGGTCAACCACAACCAGACCTTCCAGATGTTGCTCGGCTTTGAGGGCACCATTCCCGGCACGGACTGGACGTGGGAAATCTTCGGCTCGCATGGCGAGACGACCGCGCGCACCGAAGTTTATGGATATCTCTCCGTCGATCGCCTGCGTGAAGTGCTCAATGCCCCCAATTACGGCCGCAACAGCTCGTTTGTGGGCAACGGTACGCCACTCGCCGCCAACCGCAACGGCGCCAGCGCCAAGTGCACCAGCGGCCTCAGCCCCTTCATGTCGTCGGCTGACTATACCGAGGATTGTGGCCTCGCGATCGGCATGAACGGCCAGCTCCAGAACCGCCTGACCCAGGACAATGTGCAGGCGAACCTCCAGGGCGGCCTGTTCAATCTGCCCTATGGCCAGCTCCGCTTCGCGGCGGGCGCGGAATATCGCCGCAACACGATGAAGTTCTTCGCGGACAGCTCCATGGTGGACGGCTCGGCCTTTTACGAGACCATCAACGGCGGCTTTCCGCAGGCGAGCACGCAGGGCTCGACCATCGTGAAGGAGCTTTACGGCGAATTGCTGATCCCGCTGCTGGCGGACCTGCCGCTGGCCAAGGCGCTGACGCTGGAAGTGGGCTATCGCCACTCCGACTACAGCTCGGTCGGGTCGATCGGCACCTACAAGATCAACGGCGAATATGCGCCGTTCGACTGGCTGCGCTTCCGCGGCGGCTATCAGAAGGCGAGCCGCGCGCCCAATCTGGGCGAGCTGTTCACGGCCCGCACCCAGACGCAGACGCAGGTGACGGACGGCGATCCCTGCTCGCGGGGCAACATCACCAAC
>DASRXY010000024.1:0-3046 GCA_035654035.1 Sphingobium sp.
CGTGGTGCAGGTCTCCGCAAGCCTGGCGGGGAGTTGGTCAGTGGTGGAGATCGTCCGTCCGGACGGCTTCGTCGCGAGCGACGTGCGGCCGCTGGTGCGCCTCAACGTCTCCATCATCATGGAAGAAAACGGCCGCCGCGAAACCGGCGTGTTCGGCATCGGCGGGCGCTATCTCTACGATTCGCTGTTCGAAGAGTCGGTCTGGCAGCGCGCCATCGACGAGGCGCTGAAACAGGCGGAGGTGAACTTGCGCTCTGTCGATGCACCGGCGGGCGAGATGACGGTGCTGCTCGGTCCCGGCTGGCCCGGCGTGCTGCTGCATGAGGCTGTGGGCCATGGCCTGGAGGGCGATTTCAACCGCAAGGGCACCAGTGCCTTCACCGGCAAGATCGGCCAGCGCGTCGCCGCGCCGGGCGTGACGGTGGTGGACGACGGCTCCCTCCACAGCCGGCGCGGCTCGCTCAGCATCGACGATGAAGGCACGCCCACGCAGGAGAATGTGCTCATCGAGGACGGCATCCTGCGCGGCTACATGCAGGACAGGCTTAACGCGCGCCTGATGGGCGTGCCTGCTACCGGCAACGGCCGGCGCGAAAGCTATGCCCACGCCCCCATGCCGCGGATGACCAACACGTTTGCGCGCGCCGGTAACGACGATCCGGCAGAGCTGCTCAGCCGCGTGAAGAAAGGCATCTTCGCCAAGAGCTTCGGCGGCGGGCAGGTGGACATTGTCTCGGGCAAGTTCGTCTTCTCGTGCACGGAGGCCTACAAGGTCGAGAACGGCAAGCTCGGCGAGCCGATCAAGGGCGCAACGCTGATCGGCGACGGGCCGACCGCGCTCACCCGGATCATCGGCATCGGCAACGATCTGGCGCTGGACGAAGGCATCGGCATGTGTGGCAAGGCGGGCCAAGGCGTGCCCGCCGGGGTCGGTCAGCCCACGCTGCTGCTCGACGGCCTGACGGTGGGCGGCACCGCCGCTGCCTGACGGTATATCGGGGCAGTGAGGCGCGCCGCACCGCCACGCTGCGGGGACGAGCGTCACCGCCGTTGCCGGTAGGTTGAGGACTCGGATAAAGCCAAGGCATATCCGTTCATTTTTCTCGTCATCCTGTGAAAGTGGGAGTCTCCGGCGGCTGGGCGCGAGATTGCCTGCGGCGAACTGACGTTTCCCGTTTTAGCGGGAATGTCGGATGGGAATGGACATATAGCTTCTCAACCTCGGCTTTGACCGCAGTCCCGGAAGCTCCACCGACCCGTGCTCCCGCCCGGCTGTCCAAAGACACTATTCTATCGGGGCTTAAGCGGAGGGGGGCGGTGCTGTGTCGGCGACCGCTCTGCTGCACTGGCCTGCCGCTGACCGGGCGCGCGGGATTGCGCCGGAATACTTGCTGGGGGATGGGCGTGTCCTGCCATGGGTACCTAACCGCGGCACCGCATGGTTGCCGGCCGATGCCGGAACAACGCTCGCGACGGGCCCGCCGCCACAGAGGGCTTGGCTTGCATCCGTCGGTCGCGATAGGGTTTCGCGCCATGCCCGCGCGCGCGGTGCATGCCGATGTGTCACCCCAGTGCGAGGCCCCATGTCCGATTCCCGTGCGATGCTTACCGAGTCCCAGCGCACCTTCATCACCGCGAGTCCGCTCTTCTTCGTCGCCACGGCGGCGGCGCAGGGGCCGATCGGGCTTGGTCCTCGCGCTGGGGCACGACTGCGCCTGCTCGGGCCCGATCTGGTCGGTTATCTCGATGCGGACGGCGCCGACGACGAGACGCAAGCCCATCTCGCGGCGGACGGGCGCATCGCGCTGCTGTTCTGCACGGCCGAGCCCGCGCCGATGCTGCTGCGGCTCCATGGCCGTGCGCGCATTATCCGACCAAGCGACGATGAGTGGGATTTTGCCGAACGCGGCTTCGATGTGCCGCCGGGCGACTGGCATATCGTGCTCATGCGGGTGGAGCGCGTGGAGGAAAGTGTCGAGGCCATGCCGATGCCCGCCGCGTCGCGCGATGCCGTCGCCGCGCCCGGATCCGCCCGCCATGTCGAGGTTGAGCCGGACTGGGTGCCTGCCGTGCTCAATTTCTGGCTCACTGAAGTGGGGCCGGAGGGTTGGTTCGATTCCACCGAAGAAATGGACGTACGCCTGACGCATATGTTCCGGGCGCTCTGGGAGGCACAGCGCGACAAGCCGGTCGAGGCCTTCCTCGACGATGCCGATACGGCGCTCGCCGCGCTCATTCTCTTCGACCAGTTTCCGCGCAACATGTTCCGGGGCGAAGCGCGCGCCTTCGCCACTGATCCGCTGGCGCTGGAGATCGCCCGCGCCGCGCTCGATCGGGGGTTCGATCAGGACTTCGTCGAGGCCGCCCGCCCCTTCTTCTACATGCCCTTCATGCACAGCGAATCGCTGGCGGATCAGGAACGTAGCCTGGAGCTGTTCAGCCAGCCCGGCTTCGAGTTCAACCTGCGCTTTGCCGTGGCGCATCACGCGGTTATCGCGCGCTTCGGCCGCTTCCCTCATCGCAACAAGGCGCTGGGGCGCGAGACCCTGCCGGAGGAAGAGGAGGCAGTGGAAGAGGGGTCGGGCTGGTAGAGGGCGCCACCTTGCCCTTCCTTCCCGTCGCAATCCCTCCTGAAAATTCTGTCTGTGTTGGGGTGTCGAAGGGCCTTTCTTCTTCGTCAGCGTGAAGAGAACGGAGAGCCTTGCGATGCTCGCGGCAGCCTTTTGGAGAGAAGAAGGCTTAGCGGAGGATGCTCCAGCCAATGCGTCCAGCGATCCCGCCCTTCCGGTCAGTCTCCCAGCACGATCTCCCGCGCGCAGCCAATCCCTTCAATGAAGGGCGCGTCATGGCTGACGATCAGCAGCGCGCCGTCATAGCCGGCGAGCGCGGCTTCCAGCATTTCCACGGCTTCGATGTCGAGATGGTTGGTCGGCTCATCCATTATCAGCATCTGCGGCGGTGTGGCCCCGCCGGTCAGCAGGGCGAGGCCGGCGCGCAGGCGCTCGCCGCCGCTCAGCGTGGCCGCCGGGCGCAATGCGTCGCGATT
>DASRXY010000025.1:0-8391 GCA_035654035.1 Sphingobium sp.
GCCTGGGCAGGGCGGAGCGCGCCGCTCGTGCTGGATATCGGGGCCGGAGCGGGAGTGGGCGCTCTGGTCGCGGCCGATCGGTTGCCAGCGGCCCGCATCGTGATGACCGACATCAATCCGCGCGCGCTCACCTTCGCACAGATCAACGCGCGCCATGCCGGCTACGCCATCGACGCGCGCCTCGGCCGCAATCTCGCCGGCTGGCGCCAGGGCGCCGACATTGTCCTTGCAAACCCGCCTTATGTCATCGATCCTGCCGGCCGGGCCTATCGCGACGGCGGCACCATGCATGGCGGCGCCGTCGCGCTGGAGATGACGGAAACGGCGCTCGACGCGCTGCATCCGGGCGGTCTGTTCATCCTCTATACGGGCAGCGCCATCGTTGCGGGAGAAGACCCGCTGCGGGTGGCGCTTTGCGCGCTGGCCGAGCGCAAGGGGGTGCGCCTCGATTACCGGGAACTGGACCCGGATGTTTTCGGCGAGGAGCTGGAAAACCCCGCTTATGCCGATGTCGAGAGGATCGCGGTCGTCGGCGGCCTGTTCAGCGCAGCGGCGCGCGTCTGATTGCGTCTCGTATGATCTGGCCCGTGAGGGCAGCCGCTAAAGCAGGTTATTTACGCGCCGCTTTTTGCGGAACGCTGCGGGCGAGTCGTGCCTTGCCGGTCCATCGAAGGAAAGGATCGGCAAAGGGCATATGCGACTGGAAAGGGGCTTCTGGACACTCAATCGGCTGGTTGGAGCGGCCGTGGCGGTGAGTGGGGCGGTCATCGCCCTCGTGCGCTGCTGGCTGTGGCTGGCGCAATGGGCGTCACCTTTCATCGCCTCGTTCGCGCTTGCCCTGTTGCTTTGTACGTTCGCCGCGCTCGGCACCGCCTTGTCGCGGGGCTGGAGTATCAACGCGCCGGAAAGAAGCGGCCGATCACGCCCTCGCCGCCGCGGCGCCGCTGCGTCCCGCTCGCATGCCGGTCCGCAATCCCTGCCCAGCTAGCGCCTTTGCCAAGGAGAGAAGACGATGTTCATGCACAATAAGCGGCTTCAATATACGGTCCGCGTCTCGGACCCCAATCCCGCTCTCGCGTCGCTGCTCCTCGAGCAATTCGGCGGACCCGATGGCGAGCTCGCGGCGGCGATGCGCTATTTCACGCAGGGACTGGCGGAGGACGATCCGGGCCGCAAGGACATGCTCCTCGACATCGCGACCGAGGAACTCAGTCATCTCGAAGTGATCGGATCGATCGTTGCCATGCTGAACAAGGGTGTGAAGGCGGCGGTCAGCGAAGGCGCCATGGAGGAAGCCGAGTTGTACCTGGCAATGAATGCCGGCGGGGACAGCCACACCCAGGCGCTGCTCTATGGCGGCGGCCCCTCGCTCACCAACAGCTCGGGCGTGCCGTGGACGGCGGCTTATGTGGACAGCCGGGGCGATCCGACATGCGATCTGCGCTCGAACATCGCGGCGGAAAGCCGGGCCAAGATTATCTACGAACGCCTCATCAACATCACCGACGATCCGGGCATCAAGGATGCGCTGGGTTTCCTGATGACGCGCGAGGTGGCGCACCAGAAGAGCTTCGAAAAGGCGCTCTATTCCATCAAGGATAATTTCCCCTCCGGCAAGCTGCCGGGCCTCGCCGCCTATGCCAACGTCTATGTCAACACCTCGCAGGGCGAGGGCGATGCCACCGGGCCTTGGAACACCGGCGAGCAGTGGGAGCGGATCGACGATGTGGAGGGCAATCTTCCTGTCGATGGCGGCGATGGTCAGGCGACTGTCACCCTCTCCGAAGAAGAACTCGAAACCTCGGCCGCGATGATGGCCCGTCTCCAGTCCAATCCCAGCAACAATCCCACCACGGGCGCCGATCTCGGCGCCGGGCCGGGCGCAGGCAAAACCACGGATGAGGACATGGGCGGTGCCGACGACATGAAACAGGCCAAGGCCATGAGCGACTCGCTCGCTTGAAAGGAGAGGAAGGATGACGACGCAAATGGCTGCGGATGACGCGGCGCTCCGGCATGAATTCGTGGTGGGGCTGCGCAATGCCCATGCGCTGGAACATCAGGCGCTGGCGATCATGGACAGGCAGATCGACCATCTCGCCCAATATGCCGAGGTGGAGCAGCGCCTGCGCAGCCATCGCGGCGAGACCGAACGGCAGATCGAGCGGCTGGAGCGCATTCTTGAGTCGCTCGACGAGAGCCACTCGACCGTGAAGGACATGACGATGAGCATCACCGGGACGTTGGCGGCCCTGGGCCACAGCTTCGCGGCGGATGAGATCCTCAAGAACAGCTTCGCCAATATCGCTTTCGAAAATTTCGAAAAAGCGAGCTACAAGGCGCTCATCATCATGGCGCGGGAAGCGGGCTATCCCGATGCGGTGCCGCTGCTGGAGGAGACTCTGCGGGAGGAGGAAGCGATGATCGTCTTCCTCGACGAGACGCTCCCGCTGATCGTGACGCGCTATCTCTCCCTGCGCGCGGCCGGGGAACAGGCGAGCCACTGATCGCTTCGGTTTTCCGACACGCACACACGCACACACGAAAGGCCGCGCCTCAAATGGGCGCGGCCTTCCTCGTAATGGGATTCTTTCGTCTATGCGGCGGCCGGTGCGATTTCGAGGCCCGGCTTCAGAACGATCTTGGTGACCTCGTTCTGCCGGTCATGGAACATCTTATACCCCTCCGCCGCCTGTTCGAGCGGCAACCGGTGGCTGATGAGGAAGGTCGTGTCGATCTTCCCGTCCAGGATCGCATTAAGCAGGCCGGGCATGTAATGTTGCACATGGGTCTGGCCGGTCCTGAGCGTGAGGCCCTTCTCCATCAGCGCCCCGAGCGGGAACTTGTCGACGTAGCCGCCATAGACTGCCGGCATTGAGACGCGCCCGCCCTTGCGGCAGGCGATGATCGCCTGACGGATGCTGTGGATGCGATCGGTGCCGAGGAAGGTCGACGCCTTGATCTGATCGATCACATTGTCGACGAAGAAGCCGTGCGCCTCCAGGCCGACCGCATCGATGCAGGCGTCCGGCCCGATGCCGCCGGTCATTTCCATGAGCGCCTCGTACGTCTTGCTCTCCTCGAAATCGATGGTTTCGGCGCCGAAGCGCCGGGCCAGCTCCAGCCGATGAGGAAAATGGTCGATGGCGATGACGCGCTCGGCGCCCATCAGGAAGGCGGCCTGGACACAGAACAGGCCCACCGGCCCGCAGCCCCACACCGCGACGGTGTCGCCCTGCTCGATCTGCGCATTTTCCGCCGCCTGCCAGCCGGTCGGCAGAATGTCGGAGAGGAACAGCACGTCATCGTCCGGCACGTCGTCCGGAACGACGATAGGCCCGACGTCCGAGAAGGGCACGCGCACATATTCGGCCTGACCGCCCGAATAGCCGCCGGTCATGTGGCTATAGCCAAACAGGCCCGCCGTCGGGTGGCCATAGAGCTCGCGCCCAATATCCTGATTGTCCGCGGGCAGGCTGTTTTCGCAGGCCGAATATTGGTGCTTGCCGCAATGGAAGCAGCCGCCGCAGGAAATCGTGAACGGCACGACCACCCGTTGGCCCTTGCGCAGCGTGGAGCCGGGGCCGGTCTCCACCACTTCGCCCATGAATTCATGGCCCAGAATGTCGCCGGCCATCATGGTGGGAATATAGCCGTCATAGAGATGCAGGTCTGACCCGCAAATGGCGGTGGAGGTGACGCGGATGATCGCATCGCGCGGATTGAGAATTTCCGGATCGTCCACTGTCTCCACGCGGACATCATGCTTGCCATGCCAAGTGAGCGCGCGCATCAGTTCTTTCCTTCTTCCAGCAGGCGGCGATTGCGGGCGCCGGTTGCGACCTCGCCGGTTTCCATGAGCTGCTTGAAGCGCCGCAGGTCGCGCCGCGCCTGAATGGCCGGTTCGCGCTGGAACATCTTGGCAATGGCCTTGCCGATGAAGCCGGCCGGCGGATCGTAGAGAATGGTCGCGCTCACCCAGGTGCCGCGCCCACCGGGTGCATCGCGAAAGTCGACGCGGCCACTATTGGGAACCGGCGCATCCGGCTCGGACGCCCAGGCAATGAAATCGCCTTCGCTCTCCTCGGTGACAATGGAAATCCACTCGACGGTCCTGTTTGCCGGCGCCTTGACCACCCAGCGCGAGCGGCGCGCATCCAACACTTCGATGTCGATGACATTCTCCATGAAGCGGGCGAGATTGGAAAAGTCCCGCCAGAAGGCGAAGAGGTCGGCACGCGGCCGGTCGATGGTGAGCGTCACGCCGGAAAGGCTGTCGCCCTTGGGCTCGATCAGTTCCTCGCCGGCGATCCTGGCGCGGTCGCCGTGCTTGGACGTGGTCAGCGGCGCTTCGTCTGGCCATTCGGAATTGGGGGTGTCCGCACTCATGCCGGCTCTCCTTGGATGGCCCTTGGATGGCATGAGAATGTTCCACCCGGGCGCGCTGTTCCCTTCAAAGCCTCCGGAACGCAGGGAATGCGGTGAGCCGAGCGCTGTCGCGGTTCACCGAGAAAGCGCAAGGAGTGCTGTCAGCTCCCGGCGCCGGTGTTGATCGGCGGAGCGAGCGGGTTGCCTTTGTCGGCTGACGCGTGGGAAGCAAGCGCGCGGTCGATCATGACTTCCCAGATCCCCGGGTCGCCGGCCTCTGCCATCGCGGCGTCCGGCACGCGCATCGTGCGCAGTACCGCCAGCGCATCGGCAACATGGTCCTCCCATTCCAGATCGACCGAGGGACCCGCGCTTGCCTCCACCCCTTCGGCATTGTCGCTCAGCCGCCAGCCGGCCAGCACACGGGCAATGCGTTCCACAATGGGTGTAGCGGCGGTTGACATGTCTGAACCTCACGGATGGGGTGGTGCCAGATGGCGCGGGCTCAGAACGTGCGGAGAGGGTGGAGCGTTCCCCTCTTGCGGCAGCAGCGGCGCAGGGCTGGGCGGGTGCGCCCGGTTCCTCACCGGGCGCCGATGCCCAGTGGCGAGTGCCCTGCCAGCATTCGGCGGACGACGGCCTTGTCCTGGATGAGGTCGGCGATGGTGTAGGCATCGAACACCGCCAGCATCGCGTTCATGCCTTCGACGAGCACGCTTGTCAGCCCACAGGCCGGGGAGAGCAGGCAGCCGGAGCAATAGGCCAGTTCGAAGCCTTCCTCGGTCTTGCGGACCACTTCGCCCACGGTGATCGTCTCGGCCGGGCGGGAGAGGCGCATGCCACCCGATCGGCCCCGGATCGTTTCGACGAAGCCGTCCCGGGCCAGCGCATTCACCACTTTCATCAGGTGGTTGTGCGAGATCTGATAGGTGTGCGCAATCTCGCCGATGGAGCAGAGTCGCTCCTGGTGCAGCGCCAGGTGGATGAGCACCCGCAGCGAATAATCGGTATAGCGCGTCAGTCGCATACAGCCCCATAGCATGTTTCTAAAGCTGTATACATGTATTAGGCTACACCTGTTTTGCAGGGCCTGGCTCGGATCGAGTCGGGTTCCCCTGCGTTGAATCTCGTGCCACAAGGCGCGACCGGCGCCCGGCGGCGCGCATGGCGTCGCCCATCATGCCGGCCCGGAACAAGCGAGAGGAAGCAGCTATGCTCATCCGCCACGCCCCCGATCTGCGGGAAAGCGACGTCACCGATCACGGCCTTTATTTGCGGCGGCGCGAGTTCATCGCGGGCGCGGCTGCGCTGGGCATTGGCGGTGGCATGCTGCTGGGGGCGGGAGCAGCGCAGGCCGTGCCGCTCAAGCACAGCCCCAACAAGTTCCGCATCGACGAGGACAAGACGCCGTTCGAGGACATCACGCACTATAATAATTTCTATGAGTTCGGCACGGGCAAGGAAGACCCTGCCGCTAATGCCGGAACGCTGAAGACCCGGCCGTGGACCGTGACCATCGATGGCCTGTGCCGCAAGCCGGGCAAATATGGGATCGACGACCTCATGAAGCGCTTTCCGCTGGAAGAGCGCATTTATCGCATGCGCTGCGTGGAGGCGTGGTCCATGGTGATTCCCTGGGTTGGCTTTCCGCTTGCCAAACTGGTCAATGCGGTCGAGCCGCTGGGAAGCGCGAAATATGTCGCGTTCCAGACTCTCTACGATCCGCGCCAGATGCCCGGCCAGCGCCGTCGTGTGATCGACTGGCCTTATCGCGAAGGCCTGCGACTGGACGAGGCGCGCAATCCGCTGACGTTCCTCTCCGTTGGGCTCTATGGCCAGACGCTGCTCAACCAGAATGGCGCGCCCATCCGGCTGGTGGTGCCGTGGAAATATGGCTTCAAGGGCATCAAGTCGATCGTGCGGATCAGCTTCGTGGAAAAGGCACCGCAGACGAGCTGGCAGATGCTGGCCCCCAATGAGTACGGCTTCTACGCCAATGTGAACCCGGCCGTGGACCACCCGCGTTGGTCGCAGGCGACCGAGCGGCGGATCGGCGAGTTCTTCCGCCGCAAGACGCTGCCCTTCAACGGTTATGGCGAGCAGGTGGCGGCGATGTATCGCGGGCTCGATCCCAAGAAGCTCTACTGACCGGTTGCTGATGTCGAAGCGCTGGAAGGATCGCCTGATTTCGCTGCTGGTCTGGCTGCTGTGCGCGGCGCCGCTGTTCCTGCTTGTCTGGCAGGGCTTCAACGGCGGCCTGACCGCCAACCCCATCGAATATGTCCTGCGCGAGCTGGGCGTGTGGGCGCTGCGCTTCCTGTGCGTCACGCTGGCGATCAGCCCCGCCGCCAAGCTGCTCAAGCTGCCGGTGCTGATGCGCTACCGGCGGCGGGTGGGCCTGTGGGCCTTCGCCTATGTGTGCCTGCATCTCACCACCTATCTGGGCATCGACCAGATGTTCGACTGGCCCACCATCGGCAAGGACATTGCCAAGCGGCCCTATATCACCATCGGCATGGCGGCCTTCGTGCTGCTCATTCCGCTGGCAATCACGTCGATCAACCGGGTGCGCAAGCGCGTCGGCGCGCGGCGCTGGAAGCGGCTGCACCAGCTCGTCTATCTCATCGCGCCGATGGGCGTGATCCATTATTATCTGCTGGTGAAGGCCGATCACCGGCCGCCGCTCATTTATGGCGCGGTGGTCGCGGCGCTGCTGGCCTATCGCGTCATTCAGGCCGCACTGCGCGCCAGGCGTGCCAGGTCGCGTGCCCCAGCCATGGGAATGTGACGATCAGCCCCAGCAGCCCCGTGGCCAGGCTGAGCAGGAACAGCGCCAGCACGATGGCGCCCCAGACGAGCATCACCGGCAGATTGTTCCACACCAACGCCCAGCTCATGCCCATGGCGGTCAGCGCATCGCTCCGCCGCTCCAGCAGCATGGGGATGGAGAAGGCGGAGATGGCGAAGGAAAAGGCCGCGAACAGGCCGCCGACCAGCGATCCCACCACCAGCATCGCGAGCCCCGTGCCGGTCGAGAACAGCATCGGCGCGATATGGTCAAGGCCGGGGAAAGGGTGGAGGCCGAAGAAGAGTGCGTAGAGGATCACCGCCGCGCGCATCCACAGCAGCATGAGCCCGCACAGCAGCAGGCCGGTGAAGAGCAGATGGGCACGGCCGGAGGCGGGCGCGGGCCAGATCATCCGCGCCAGGCTCACTCGCCGACCGGTCTCGATCAGGCGGCTTTTCTCGTAGAGGCCGAGCGCCAGCGTGGGCGCGCAGACGAGGAAGCCGGCAAGCGCGGGGAACATCACATAATCGAGGCCCAGCGCCACCATCAGGAGCGTGATGGCGAGCGAGAGCAGGAAGACGAGCAGCCCATAAACGAGGCTCGGCCCCGGCGCCTGCATGAGATCGCGCCAGCCCGCGCCCAGCCAGTCGAGCGCGGCGGCGGGCGGCAGGTCGCGCGCCAGCGGGCGCAGGCGAGGCAGGGGGGGCACGACTGGCGGCAGGCTCATCGTTTCGATCTCCTCATGGCGCTCAGCAGGCCGGCTTGGCGGCGGTATAGCGCGCCGGCGCTGTGCCCGGCGTGTCCAGGCCGGCGCTCCGATCCAGCGCCACGCAGGCCGGGCTGGAGCGCATCGCGACATAGACGAGATGGGCATTGGCCAGCAGGACCAGCAGCAGCGCGGCGGCGGCCAGCACCAGATAGAATGTGCGTCCGCGCGGCAGGCTCATGGCGCGAGGCTCCCGACGCTCGCGGGCATGCCGGGGCCAGAGGATCGCGCGGCGGCAGGGCGGCGGGAGCGTGATCGGCCGTCCGTCGGCCGGCCCGCGGGGTAAGGCGACACGCTCATGGCCGCCCGCCCAGATCGAGCACATAGGCAGTCAGGATCTTGCGCTCCACCGGGCTCAGGCGCTCGCCCCAGGCCGGCATCACACCCTGCCGACCGCCGTAGATGCTGGTATAGACGGATTGCGCATCGCCGCCGTAGAGCCAGTGCCGATCGGAGAGATTGGGAATGC
>DASRXY010000026.1:0-6262 GCA_035654035.1 Sphingobium sp.
CCTTGTCGAAGCGCGTGCGGTTCGCTGGCCAGCAGCTATAAACGAGCGCCACCGCCGCCATGGCCAGCAGGTAGAACAGTCCCACCGTCTTGGCGAAGGCGACGAGCAGATCATGGTCGATGGTCATGGCACCGCGCGCTCCGCACTGGCGACGCTGCCGCCACGTTCCGACGAAGCGGCATTGCTGAGCTTGCCCAAAATCTGGAGATAGGCGACCAGCGCGTCCATCTCCGTCACGGTGCCGGGGTCGCCGTCGAAGGCGCGCACCTGCGTCGCCTCGCCATAGCGCTCGGTCAGGCCGGCACTGTCCGAACCGGGCAGCGCCTGCGCCCGTGCGTCGGCGGGGGCGTTGGCGATCATCGCCTCGGAATAAGGTACGCCCACGGCCCTCTGGGAGCGCAGATGGTCGCCCAGGTCGCCCGTGCGCAATTCCGTGCTGCTCAGCCAGGCATAGCGCGGCATGATCGATTGCGGCACCACCGCGCGCGGGTTGTCGAGATGGGCCTTGTGCCACTGGTCGGAATATTTGCCGCCCACGCGCGCCAGGTCCGGCCCGGTGCGCTTGGAGCCCCACAGCATGGGGTGATCGTAACGGGATTCGACGGCCAGCGAATAGGGGCCGTAGCGGTCCACCTCGTCCTGAAGCGTGCGGATCATCTGCGAATGGCAGGCATAGCAGCCCTCGCGGATGTAGATGTTGCGGCCGGCCAGCTCCAGCGGGGTGTAGAGCCGCATCTCCGGGTCGTGCTCGACCGTCTCGTCGATGGTGAACAGGGGAGCGATCTCGATGAAGCCGCCGATGCTGGCGACGACCATGATGGCCACGGCCAGGACGATGGACTTGCGTTCGATCTTATAGTGGGTCCTGAACATGGCCGGTCATTCCGCGGGCTGGAGATCGGGCACGGCGGCGCGGACGGCCGGCGCGGGGGCCGGAACGGGCCCGCGGATCGTCATCCACATATTGTAGCAGCCGATGAGCGTGCCGATCAGGAACAGCAGGCCGCCGGTCGCCCGCGCCACATAATAAGGGTGCATGGCGGCGACGGAGTCGATGAAGGAGTAAGTGAGCGTACCGCTCTCATTATAGGTGCGCCACATCAGGCCCTGGATGATGCCTGAGTTCCACATCGCGAAGACGTAGATGAGCGCTCCAGCAAGGGCGAGCCAGAAGTGGGCCTCGACCAGTGCCGGGGAATACATGCGCTCGCGCTTCCACAGCCAGGGCACCAGCGCATAGAAAGCGCCGAATGTGATGAGCGAATCCCAGCCGAGCACGCCGGCATGGACATGGGCAATGGTCCAATCCGTATAGTGGGAGAGGGCGTTCACCGGGCGGATCGCCATGAACGAGCCCTCGAAGGTGGAGAGGCCGTAGAACACCGCCGCCATCATCATGAAGCGCAGCGTCGCGTCCTCGCGCACGCGGTGCCAGGCGCCGTTGAGCGTCATCAACGCATTGCCCGCCGCGATCCAGGAGGGGACCAGCAGCATGAGCGAGAAGGTCATGCCCAGCGTCTGCACCCAGTGCGGCAGGGCGGTGTAGTGAAGGTGGTGCGAGCCGGCCCACATGTAGAAGAAGGTGATACCCCAGAAGCCCACGATCGACATGCGGTAGGAGTAAATGGGCCGCTCCGCGCGCTTGGGCAGATAATAATACATCATGCCCAGGAATCCGGCGGTGAGGAAGAAGGCGACGGCGTTGTGGCCATACCACCATTGCGTCATCGCATCCTGCACGCCGGAGAAGAGAGAGTAGCTCTTGGCGCCCGCGAAGGAGACCGGGACGGCGAGGTTGTTGACGATGTGGAGCACCGCCACGACCAGGATGAAGGCCAGATAGTACCAGTTGGCGACGTAGATGTGCGGTTCCTTGCGCCGCGCGAGTGTGCGCAGGTAGAGCACGAAATAGCTCACCCACACGATCACCAGCCAGATGTCCGCATACCATTCCGGCTCGGCATATTCCTTGGATTGGGTGACGCCGAGCAGATAGCCGGAGATGCCGAGCAGGCAGAAGAGATTGTAGCCGATCAGCACGAACCAGGGGCTGAGCTGGTCCGGCAGCCGCGCGCGCGAGGTGCGCTGCATGACATGGAAGGAGGTGGCGATGAGCGCATTGCCGCCGAAGCCGAAGATGACGCCGGAGGTGTGCGCCGGGCGAATGCGGCCGAAGCTGGTCCAGGGGCCACTGAAATTCGCATCGGGGAAGGCGAGGAGCCATGCCACCCAGTCGCCGATCGCCATGCCCAGAACGGCCCAGAGCATGGCGATGACGATGCCGGCCTTGATCGGATCGTCATAATAAGTGGAGAGGCGTGCCGCGTCCGGCTCCGGGGCGAAATAGCCGCGCAGCAGCAGGGCGCCCACGCCCAGTGCACAGGCCAGCACCAGAAAGCCGTGCGCTTCCATCGGATCGCCGCGCCCGGCGCCGGCGGCCGCCATGACGAAGCCCCACAGCGCCACCAGAATGAGGATCACGAACGCGCCTCGCCGCTCGCCGACTGTCAGAGTTGCAACCACCTTCGAGTCCCGCTTGTTTCGAGGGCCATTATCACAATTGATGTATTATCAATACCTCTTTTAAGCGGCGATGTGACGGTAAGAGGGTGATGATTATTCTTTATGAGGGCAAGATTTTTGTTTTCACTGGGATTTTCGCCGAATCCTGAGCGCCAGCCATTCTTGCGCCATGCCAGGGAAAGCTGGGGTCTAGGGAGATGAGATCCCAGCTTTTGCTGGGATGACGGCAGGTGGTTACGCGAGCTTTGGCCCTTGATCGGACTCCTGCCGGTGCAAAGCCATAAAAATTATTTCTTCAAAATACAAATAATATGCATTTGCTTAATCATGTTGCAATGCGCAAAGGCTGGGGCCTGTCGAAAACTGGCTTTCCGGCCGCCATTTCCGGGCTTTTCGCTCGATGCGGCCGGACCGAGCTGCCGTAAAGGTTGTACACATGAAGGCCATGGACCCGCCGGGTGCCGCCCTGTCCCTGGAACAGAGACAGCTCGTGGAAGCCCTCTCGAGCACGCTCGATCCTCGGCAGGCATGGTGGCTGAGCGGCTATTTTGCCGGGTTCGACGCGGGCTTGCGGGCCAGTGGTGACACGGCGGCCGGTGCGGGCGCTCCCGCGAGTGCCGCGATTGCGCCGCCGCCCGTGGCCACGCGCACCCTCACCATTCTCTACGGCACGGAGACAGGCAACGCCGCCGAGGTGGCGCGCGCGCTGGACAAGGCCACCAAAGCCGGAGGCTTGGCGCCCCGGCTGATCGACATGGCGGATTACAAGCCACGCCAACTCGCCGAGGAGCAGGACTTGCTGATCGTGGTGAGCACGGCCGGCGAGGGCGACGCGCCGCAGCCAGCGATCGGCTTCTTCGAACATGTAGAGGGCCGCCGGGCGCCTCGGCTGGAGGGCGCGCGCTTTGCGGTGCTGGCGCTGGGCGACACGACCTACGAATATTTCTGCGGGGCCGGCAAGCGGCTGGACGAACGGCTGGAGGCTCTGGGCGCCCAGCGCCTTGCGCCCCGCGTCGATTGCGACGTGGATTATGAGGAAGCCGCGGAAAACTGGACAGACCAGATGGTGGCGCTCCTGGCGCGCGAGGCGGCGGCCAGCGCGCCGGCATCCGCAACGCCCGCCGCTGTGCCCGTATCCGCTGTTGCGCTCGCACTCGCCACGCACGACAAGCGCAATCCCTTCCCCGCACCTATCGTCGAGAATATTCCCATTGTCGGACGCGGCTCCAGCAAGGAGACACGCCATGTCGAGCTGTCGCTGGCGGGATCGGGCCTTGTCTATCAGCCGGGCGACGCGCTCGGCATCGCCGTTTCCAACGACCCTGCCGTGGTCGAGGCGCTGCTCGACGCACTGGCGCTCTCGCCGGGCCTCGGTTTCGAGCACAAGGGCCAGGCGCTGACGCTGGGTGAGGCGCTCACGCACCGTTTCGAGATCACGACTGCCACGCTGCGGTTTCTCGATTACTGGGCCCTGCTGAGCGAGTCGGCGATGCTGCGCCAGTTGCAGCAGGAGGAGCGGGCCGGTGAGCGTGCCGCGTTCCTGCGCACGCATCATATCGTCGACATCGTCCGGCGCTTCCCGGTCGCCGGCGTGCAGCCGCAGGGCTTCGTCTCGGCGCTGCGGCCCCTGCAGCCGCGCCTTTATTCGCTCGCCTCCAGCCTGGCGGCGGTCCCGGACGAGGCGCATCTCACCATTGCGCCAGTGCGCTATACCCTGCATGACGAAGTGCGCAGCGGCGTCGCCTCCAGCCTCATCGCGGATCGCGTCGCGCTCGACGACACGCTGCCGGTCTATGTCCAGAGCAACCCGCATTTCCGCCTGCCGCAGAATGACGCGCCCATCGTCATGATCGGGGCGGGCACCGGCGTCGCGCCCTATCGCGGCTTCCTCCAGGAGCGCGAGGCGAGCGGCGCCGGGGGCCCAAGCTGGCTGTTCTTCGGCGAGCGTAATTTCCGGACCGATTTCCTTTACCAGACGGAGTGGCAGGGCTGGCTCAAGGCGGGCGCGCTCACGCGCATGGACGTGGCCTTTTCGCGCGACGGATCAGACAAGGTTTATGTCCAGCACCGGATGAAGGAGCAGGCGCGCGATCTCTACGACTGGCTGGAGAAAGGCGCTCACATCTACGTCTGCGGCGACGCCGCGCATCTGGCGCCGGACGTGAATCGCGCGCTCCTCGACATCATCGCAAGCGAGGCCCGCATCGGGCCGGAGGCGGCGGAAGACTATGTCCGCGCGCTCCAGGCCGACCATCGCTACCGGCGCGACGTCTATTGAAGAGACCGATATGACAGCTCCCACCACCATCGATCGTAGCCGCGACCTCTCCCAGCCCCTCGACCGGTTGGGGCCGGACGAGCGGATGAAAGACAAGAGCGATTATCTGCGCGGCACCATCGCGCTGGGCCTGCTCGACCGGATCACTGGCGCCATGCCCTCCGGCGACGACGTGAAGCTCATGAAGTTCCACGGCATCTACCAGCAGGATGACCGCGACGTGCGCGACGAGCGGCGGCGGCAGAAGCTGGAGCCGGCCTATCAGTTCATGATCCGCGTGCGTATCCCCGGCGGGGTGTGCACGCCAGCGCAATGGCTCAAGCTCGATGAGCTGGCCCGCGCCCATGGCGGCGAGACGCTGCGGATCACCACGCGGCAGACCTTCCAGTTCCACTGGGTCCTGAAGGGCAGCCTGCGTCCCCTGATCCAGAGCCTGCACGAAACACTGCTCGATACCGTGGCGGCTTGCGGCGACGACAGCCGGGGCGTCATGTGCACGGTCGATCCGCAAAGCTCCGCCCTCCATGCCGAGGTAGCAGCGCTCGCCAAGCGCGTGAGCGACCATGTCATCCCGAAGACCCGCGCCTATCATGAGATCTGGTATGGCGACACGCGCGTGGCGGGGTCGCCCGGGCAGGAGGAACCTTTTTACGGGCGCACCTACATGCCCCGCAAATTCAAGATCGGTTTCGCACTGCCGCCCTCCAACGACATCGACGTCTATGCGCAGGACCTGGGCTTCATTGCCATTGGCGGGCCCGGCGGGCTGGAGGGCTTCAATGTCGTGATCGGCGGCAGCATGGGCCGTACCGACGGAGCGCCGCACACCTATCCGCGCCTTGCCAGCCTGATCGGCTATGTGCCGGCGGACAGGGTCTTTGCCTGCGCCGACGCGACCATGACGGTGCAGCGCGATTATGGCGACCGCAAGGACCGCCAGCACGCGCGGTTCAAATACACCATCGACGACAAGGGGCTGGACTGGATCAAGAGCGAGATCGAGCGGCACATGGGTGCGCCGTTCGAGCCGGCGCGGCCTTTCTCCTTCACGTCAAATGGCGACAGTTTCGGCTGGATCGAGACGCCGGATGGGCGCTGGCATCGCACCTTGTTTATCGAGAACGGCCGGCTGAACGTGACGCGGCTCGACGCGCTGCGGGCTGTCGCGCGCGTCCATCGCGGCACGTTCCGCATGACACCCAACCAGAATGTTATCATTGCCGGCGTGGCGGCGGAGGATCGCGCGGGCATCGATGCGATCCTGGCCGAGCATGGCGTGGCGCAGGGGGAAGTCACGCCATTGCGACGCAACGCCATTGCCTGCGTGGCGCTGCCCACCTGCGGCCTCGCCATGGCGGAGAGCGAACGCTACCTGCCCCATCTCATCACCAGGCTCGAGGCCATCCTTGCCAGCCACGGCCTTCAGGACGAGCCGATCACCATCCGCATGACCGGCTGCCC
>DASRXY010000027.1:0-6635 GCA_035654035.1 Sphingobium sp.
AGGCCGGCGCGATGAAGCCCGCGACGGGGCGGCCGATGATATCCTCGATGAGCGCGCGCCCGTCCGTCATGCGGCGATAGGCTTCGGCTTCATCGAGGCCCAGAAACTCCCCTTCCGAGGCGGTCATGTGCTTGGCCTTCATGCGCGCGGCAAACCCCTCGTGCGCCACGGTGTCGCGATGATACCAGCCATGGACGAACATCTCCGTGCCCGTTTCGGCCCAGCCGCGCAGCCGCGTGGCGAAGGGTGTTCCGGCCCTGAGCGGCGCCTCGCCCCAATGGTCCGGCACCACCAGCATGGCGATCCTGTCCAGCGGCACTTGCGCGCCCAGATGTGCGCGCAAGTGCTCGACCTGCGCCTCCGAACGCGGGCCCACATCATGGATGGAGGTGAGCAGCAGCTTCTCAGCCATGGCGCCGCGCCGCCTGCGCCTCGATCGCCTGTCCGTAGAGCGCGAAGAGCGCGTCGAAATGCATGTCGATGGTCGGCACCCGCGGCGCTGCCGCCGCCGCGCGCTGCCGGGCGCCCAGCGGATCGACGGCGAGGAACTGCGCGATGGCCGCCGCCAGCGCCGCGCCACTGCGCGCCTTATAGCGCATGCCCTGCCCCTCCACGAACTGATCGCTGGCGCCGCCTTCGTCCGGCACGATGATGGGCAGGCCGCTCGCCTTGGCTTCGGCCGCGACCATGCAGAAAGTCTCCGCCTCGCAGCCATGGACGAGCGCATCGCCGCTGGCGAGCACGGTGGCCACGTCCTGCCGGTCGGTGAGCGGGGCGGCGAGATGAATGTGCGGATTTTGGGCGGCCGAGCGCACCACCTTGGCCCGGTCCCGTCCGTCGCCGAACAGCACGAGGCCGATGGGCCGCTGATAGCCGGCCGCCGTGACGGCATCGAACACCATGGGCCAGCGCTTCTCGCTCGCATGGCGACCCAGCGCGAGCAGCAGCGTCGCCTCGGGCCCCAGACCGCAGCGCTCCAGCAGGCGGGCGCGCAGGTCGAGATCGCGCCGCGCGGGGTCGAACAGGCCCCTCTCCACGCCCATGGGGATGGTGTGGACGCCGGTCATGCCGCCTTCCTCCAGCCGCGCCGAGAGACTGGGGCTGGCGCTCACGATCATCTCGAAGGCCTCGTTGAGCTTGCGCAGGTGGCGCCAGAACCAGTCGAACCCCTTGTCGATGGTGTCCCGCGAGGCGACGCCGCCCAGCCAGCGATAGGCATAGGCCGAGAGCGGATCGGCATGCATGATGAGCGCGCGCGGCGCCGCGCCCGGCCAACGCCCGACGATGGAAGCACTGCCC
This sequence comes from Sphingobium sp., assembly GCA_035654035.1. Lineage (GTDB taxonomy): Bacteria > Pseudomonadota > Alphaproteobacteria > Sphingomonadales > Sphingomonadaceae > Sphingobium. The sequence continues at coordinate 1,300 of DASRXY010000027.1, forward strand.
CAGGGCGAGCTGGCCTCTACGATGTCCGGCCGCAGCGCATCGAGTGCCCCGTGCAGCGCGGCTTCATCCTGGAAATAGCGGTAGCGCCGGTCGAGCGGAAAGAGCGGCCCCTTGATGGTGCGGATGGCGCCGGCCGCTTCCTCCCGCACCAGCGCCTCGTGCGAGCCGGGCGCCAGGATGACCACTTCCTCCCGACCCGGCCGGGCAGCCGCCAGCTTGCGCTCGACATAGGTCTTCACGCCGCCGCCCTGCGGGGAATAGAAAGCACAGACGTCGACGATGCGCACCGGCCGGCCCGGCGCTATTTCTTGTTGAGCGGGCCGAAGCTGAGCAGGCCTTTGCGATATTGCATGGTGACGGTGATGCGTGTGAGGCCCGCCCCCGCGCGCGCCACCGCCTTGGAGGCCTTGGGCTTGGACCAGCCCAGCTTGGGATCGCCTGGGAAACCCACGCCATCGACGGAGAGTCCGAACTTACGGTTGGAATCCCGATCGTGGAGCAGGCTCAGCGTATAATCGCCCGGTGCCGGCACGCGTACGCACAGCGTCACCGGCCCGGTGGCGGGCACGTCCTCTTCCACCCGACGGAAGGTCTTGCCGGCCATGACCAGCTTGTTGTCGTCCTCCAGGAAATCATCGTCATTGTTGGGATAAAGCTCGACCTTGATCCGCCCCTTGCGGTCCTTGAGACCGGCGAAGGTGACGAGAAAGGCCGGGCCCGGCTCGTCGGGACGGCAGCGCCCCTCGGCCGTGCCCAGGTCGGGCGTGGATGGAATGAACTTCGCCGGCGCATCGGCGGCGGCGGCGAGCAGCAGCAGACTCATCGACATCAGTTGTTCTTCTCCCGGATCAGGCCTGTCAAACCGAATGCCAGGCCGACAACAACATGGGCCGCGAGCGTGATCGATGCAAACAGCGCCATGGCGCTCACGATTTCGGTGTCGCGTCCCACGACGAAACTGGCCAGCCCCACGAAGATCACGTCCTTGTTGGGCATGAAGGGCAGGCGCGAGAGGAGCTGGCGCATGGTTGCGAGCAGCAGCCAGTAGCTGAGCGCCACCTGCGGCAGGATGAGGTGCCACAGGATGCCGTACATCAGCGAATAGCCGAAGATGCGCGCGAAGTGGATGCCGGCGACGAACCACAGCTCGCTCCGCTCCAGCGTGAAGAGCGACTTGCGCAGCAGCAGGAAGAGAATGGACGTGCCAAGCACGAATCCGAGCGAGAGCACGAAGGTATCGCCGCTCACGCCAAGATGGAGCTGGCCCAGCATTGGCGCGGCCAGAACCACCATGACGATGGTGGCGATGTTGCCGGTGAGCGCCGAGAGGATCGCTACGTCCTTGATGGCGCCGAACGGCGAGGCGACCTTGCGCACATGCCGCCGCGCCCAGGCGTAGAAATAGACTTCGCCCAGATAGCCGAGCAGGATTTCGTTGCTGACCAGCTTGCGCAGCAGCGCCGCCATGCCAGAGGCGAAGGGCAGGCCCCACAGCCGCCGAAACATGATCCATTCCGAGAAGGGGCCGAGCAGATAGCCCAGCACGAACAGCAGCCAGAACAGTGGCGAGGTGGGCATCAGCGCGCGCACCTGGGCAAAGTCCAGCCCGCGCAACTGATAGACCACCGCGCCGAGAATCCCGAGCGAGACCAGCGGACCGAAATAGCGCGTCCAGTTTCGCCCCGTCTCGACGAGTGGCTTGGGATCGATCAGCCGGCTGGCTTCGCCGGGCATGTCCGTTCGCGGTGCGGTGAATTCCGCGCCATTGTCCATGTCAGTCGTTCCGATCGGCAATGCCCGCGCGGCGGAAGCGCCGGGAGACAGGCGGTATGTAATGCATCGCATCGCGCTCTGCTAGGCAGCGAATGTGGCGACAAGAGGACCACCGCTGGTCTGGATCGTACACAGGCAATGGTCCCCGCTTTTCTCAACGGCCACAATCGGCCGCGCCGCCCTGGCTGGTTCGTCGGTCGCTCTCCCTATCCAAAACTATGCTTGATAGACAAATAAACAAGGGCGTGGCTGCTGCGTTCGCGATATTCCCGACGGGAAGGCGTGGCGCTCGTGCGGTCGGGCGTGTAGAAATAGCGCCACCGCTTCGAGCCGCCATTGGTGACATTCTCGATGCCGAGCGTCAGGGTGGAACGCGTGCTCGGCCGATATTCGGCAAAGGCATTCACCTTGGGCGAGATGGCCTGCGAGTTGTCCGTCTCCGCCAGGCGATAGAAGGTGGAGCCGCTATTTCCGCTCAGCCCCACGCCCCAGGCGAACACGCCGAGATCCTGCCGGAAATCCACTGTGTAGGTGAAGCGGGACGTGCCGGAAAAGGGCCGGTCGAGCAGCGTATAGGGGTCTTCCACGCTGGTGCCCAGATAGGACCCGTTGAAGCTGAGCCGGCCGCCCTTGATGCCGGCCAGACGCGAAAGCGGCAGGTCGAGATTGGCGCGCGCGATCCATTGCGTGCCGTCGCCCAGATTGCCCGGCGCATCGAATTCGATCTCGCCCGTGGTCTTGTCGCGGATCGGCACGCGATCCTGCACTTGCGTCACGCGCTGATGGCCGACTTCCAGCTTGATGCGCCCGTCGCCGAGCAGCGTGCGGTCCGCGCTCAGCAGCAGCTCCCATTTGCGCTGGGGCACCAGCTCTTCGTTGCCGCCGTCGATCTGGGCGGTATTAAGCGAAGCGGCGCTCACGAAATCGCTGAAGTTGAGCTGCGCGACGCTGTGCTTGACGCTGAGTTGGGTGTGCCAGCCGCCGCTCGTCCAATCCAGCGAGACCTTGGGCTTCCAGTAGTGCAGCACGCGTCGCGCGGTGGCGTCGCCGGAGACGATGAGCCGGGATGCCTCATAGTTGAGGCCCAGGTCCAGCCGCAGGTTGGAGGCGAGATTGCGCCCGGCATTGACGAAGGCCTCGCCGCGATATTCCTCGACGACGGCCTGATCGATGGGCAGGTCCACGCGCGTGCGGTCATCGCCGGCCAGCTCGTAGAGATTGAGGTCGCTGCGCAGGCGGTTGTAGGCGCCTTCCATGCCCAGCTCGAGCGCCCAGCCGCCGGTGGTGCGCGTCCAGGCGAGGCGGCCCACGCGTTCGGCGCGCCAGTCGTCGAACTTGGAATAGAGGCCAGTGGTGGGCGTCGCATTCTCCAGGGGCACCACGAAGAAATAATCGTCGTTGCGGCGATGGCGGTGCGTTGCCAGCAGGTTGAGCTTGATGGCGCCGCCGGCGAGCGGTCGGGTGATGTCGCCGCTCAACTCCCAGGTGTGCCAGAGATGATCCTCGGTATAGAGGCCGTCCTCGATATGACTGCCGTTCGCATGGAGCGTGCTGGGCTGGTGGATCGTCCATTTGTCGGATGTGACCCGGCCATTCACATGGATGGAGCGGTCCGCCGCTTCCTCATGCGCCCAACCGAGCGAAGCGGTGGTATAGGGTTCGGTATTGCGGTTGAACACCTCACGCCGCAGCGTCGTGCCGCTGTCCGGCATATCGACGATCTCGTCATGGCCGCGGTCGGTGAGGCTGAACTTCTGGAAGCTGATCGAGCCATTGAAGGTTGAGGCGCCGGTGCGCAGCACGGCCGAGGCCGATCCGCGCGGCAGCAACCGGCCCGTGAATTCGCGCGACAGCCGCGCGTCGAAATTGCCGGCGAGACCGCCTTCCTCGGTGAGGATCACGTTGGCGACCTGCGGCTTGCCGGCATAATCGGAGCCGAAGGCATTGCCCGAGCTGATCTCGATGCGCAGCACCCGCGAGGCCGGAATTCGTGCCAGCACCGTCTGCAATGTCTCGCTCTTCGAGCTGGGACGCTGGCCGTTGATGATGACATTGCCCGCCGCCTGGCCGAAGCCGCGCACTTCGGTATCGCCGCCTTCCAGCACGAAACCGGGCAGGCGCTCGACCATCTGCTGGGCATTGGATGGGGAGAAGGTGTCGAAGAAGGCGCGGTCGTAAACCAGCCGTCCCTCCGCGTCCTGCGCCTGTGCGATACTCGGTCGCGCATCCAGAAGAATGACCGCGCACGCGGCCAGCATCATCCATCTACCCTTCACTCATCATCCTCCAAATTTAGCCTGTTTTCAGGACCTTTTCCGGTCCGCACGCGCAGACCGACGGACCGGCGGTTAGCCCGTCCATCCAATGTTGTCATTCCTTGTCCAAGGAATTTCCCGCGGCGTGGCGCGGGGGCGCCAGCGCGGTTCAGGAGGGGCCCTGGCGCTCCGTCAGGCCCAGTTCCACGTCGCTCGCCGCATGGCCCCATTTGTCGCGCGGCGGCATCGGGCGCGTGCGCCAGTCGCTATCCGGCGTGAAGCTGGAGATGCGGCGCCCGTCCGGGATGCGGCCGTTGCCGCCGCCCTGGCTGTAATCATAATAAAGCTTGAGCAGCTCTTCCTTGCTGCGATGCTGGGCGGCAGGGTGCGCCACACAGGCCGCACGCCATTCGAGCACGCGGGTCAGGCGCGCCGGTACGACATAATCCTCGTAATAATCGAGGAACCACAGGCGCTTGAACATGGGCGTCATCGCCACTTCCGCCCAGCCGAAGCGCTCGCCGAAGAGGAAAGGCCCACCCTCGGCATAGCGGCGAAGAAAGACGTCCAGCTTCTCGAACTCGGCATCGACGGCCGCGCGCATCTCGTCGCGCTTTGCTGGATCGCGGTTGAGGATCATCCGGTAGCCTGCGCCCGAGAAGGGGCCGCTCAGCTCGGCCAGCATGCCCTCCACGGCATGGCGGTAAGGGTCGGGATGGCGCACCGCCGGCTCGGGATAGCGGTCTTCCAGATAGCGCAGGATGACCATGCTCTCCTTGAGCGTCTCGCCATTCTCGATGTCGAGCAACGGAAGCGCCGTCGTGCCGCCCGATTTGGCCAGCAGCCAATCCGGCCGGGGTTTGGAGATGTCGATCTCCACATCCTCCATCGCCAGCCCCTTGAGCGCCAGCATGATCTCGACGCGCTCCGAAAAGGGGCAGCCGGGGATATGGTAGATGGTAAGAGTCTGGGTCATCGCGTTATTCCGGCTCCGTCCTAACCAAATCGCCCCTCCTCTTCTTAAGCGAGGGGGCGGGTGATGCTTGCAACGCTGTGGAGAAGCGCTGTTCACGCGATGCTGGGCATCGCCACCATCCCTTGCCCTCCTCGACAGAAGAAGGGAGAGCGCGCGGGAGCACGCCAATGCCGCTCCCGCATAGCCCGTTCAATCCCCCTTGCCCGCCTGGCGCTGCGGCATCCGGGTCGTCTGCGGGCCCTTGTTGATGCCCTGCCCGCCCGCACCGGCCGGGCCCGTCACCTTGACGAAGGGCTCGGGGTCGCCCGGGCGCAGCTTGAGGCCGAAGAGCG
>DASRXY010000028.1:0-14955 GCA_035654035.1 Sphingobium sp.
ATTGCGGCAGCGCCAATGTGATGATCGCGGGCTACACCGATACCTCAGGCACGCCGCGCTACAATCTGGGCCTTTCCAACCGGCGTGCCGAAGCGGTCAAGACCTACATGACGTCGAAGGGCATCGCGGCCGGCTCGATCGAAACCAAGGGTTATGGCGAGACCAACCTGCGGGTTCAGACGGCCGATGGCGTGCGTGAGCTGCAGAACCGTCGCGTCGAAGTGACCTACGGCCCCGGCGCGGGCCAGTAATCAGTCGGGAAGCGGCGCCTTCCAGAGCGCCGCCTTTCCGCGAAGAAGGGGCCGGCTACCCCCCCTGCCGGCCCCTTCTTTCAGTTACCCGGGCGATGACCGGCGGGCGAAATCGCGCTTGCGCCAGGCCTTACCTCCCCTTCAACTTCCGTTCCCTTTGAACGTGTCGAAGGACACTCTTCCTCTTGGCCACGCCCGCCGAGCGAGAAGGCCGCTTCGGCGTCTGGGAGCGAACGCGTGCGGGTTTGGAGTTGGCGCCAAATCCGCCCGCTCAGGTCGCCGGCGCCGGCTCAGCCGGCATGTCGCCATCAGCAAGGGCCTGCATGAAGCGATGGAGCCACCAGGTGACGTCCTCATGCTCGATCGTATCCATCAGGGCCCGCCAGCGCGTGACGCGTTCCTCCCGGGGCATGATGAGCGCGCGGTGGATGGCGTCGGCCAGCTCTTCGGCGCTGAAGGGATTAACCAGCAGCGCCTGTTCCATGCGCTCGGCCGCGCCGGTGAAGGAGGAGAGGACGAGCACGCCCGGATCGTCCGGATCCTGCGCGGCCACATATTCCTTAGCAACCAGGTTCATGCCGTCGCGCAGCGGCGTCACCAGAGCGATGCGGGCGGCACGATACATGCCGGCGAGCGCCGCGCGATCGTAGCCGCGGTTCACATAGCGCAACGGCACCCACAACGCCGTCGCAAACTCGCCGTTGATATGGCCGGATAGCTCGTCCAGCGCCTTGCGAATATCCTGATAATGCTCGACGTCCTCCCGAGAGGGCGGGGCGATCTGGAGCAGCGCGACTTTGTCGTGGAATTCCTCATGCTCCGCAAGGAAGCGCTGATAGCCCAGAAAACGCTCCTGCAGGCCCTTTGAATAATCGAGCCGGTCCACACCGATCATCAGCACGCGCTCGTTGAGGCTCCGCAGCAGCGCATCATGCGCCTCGTGTGCCTCTTCGCTGCGGGCCTTGGCCAGAAAATCGGGTGTATCGATGCCGATGGGGCAGGCAATGCAACGCAGCGTCCGCTCACCGATGACGATCCGGCCGTCATCGGACACCTCCGCGTCCTCGAATTGCTCACGCACATAATAGAGGAAGGACTGGAGCCAGACGCTGCTCTGGAAGCCAATCACATCATAGGCGAACAGCCGCTCGACCAGGGCACGGTGACCCGGCAGCGACACCAGCAGGCGCGTCGCCGGCCAGGGCGTGTGCAGGAAGAAGCCGATGCGGTTGCGCACACCCGCAGCCCGAAGCTCGGAGCCGAGCGGAATGAGATGATAATCATGCACCCAGATGAGATCGTCCGGCTCGATGAGCGGCATCATCGTCTCGGAAAAGCGGCGGTTCACGCGCGCATAGCCGCCCTCGAACTGGCGTTCGAACTCGGCGATATCTGTGCGGTCGTGAAACAGCGGCCACAGCGTGCGATTGGCAAAGCCGTTATAATATTCCTGGGTATCCTGCTCCTCCAGATCCACGGTGACGGTGGCGACGCCCTCGACGCGGCTGAAGTTGAGCTGGCCGGTGAAGGTCTCCGCAACATTGCCGGACCAGCCGAACCAGATGCCCCCGCTCTCGCGCAAGGCCACGGCCAGCGCGACCGCAAGGCCACCCTGATTGCCCTTGCCCTCGCCGCTGGGGGCACTCACCCGATTGGAGACGACGATCAGACGCTGGCTCATCGCACGGCACTCCAAGGTTTGCTGAGCTTGACCGCACAGCTGATGAGACCGACCAACGAATAGGTCTGGGGATAGTTGCCCCACAATTCGCCGGTCTCGGGGTCGATGTCTTCGGAAAGGAGGCCGGCGGCGGTACGGCGGCTCAGCATCTCCTCGAACAGAACGCGCGCCTCCTCGGTGCGACCGGTCGCATGGAGCGCCTCGATCAGCCAGAAGGTACACACATTGAACGCCGAGCGCGGCAGGCCGAAATCATCCTCCGTCGCATAGCGCAGCATGTGTGAACCGCGCCGCAGACCTGCCTCGACGGCATTGAGCGTGCCCACGAAACGGTGATCGTCAGGCGTGAAGAACCGTAGGTCGAGAAGTTGCACCAGGCTGGCATCCAGATTGTCGCCGCCCAGGGTGGCGGACATATGATTGCCCTTGGCGTGCCAGGCGGAGGTCTCGATCAACGCGCGAATCTTGTCGGCCCGCGCCTGCCAGAAAGTCGCGCGATCGGTAAGGCCAAGCGCCGTGGCGCAATTGGCGAGGCGATCGCACGCCGCCCAGCACATGGCTGTGGAATAAGTGTGGACATAGCTCTTGGTGCGCAGCTCCCACAGGCCCGCGTCCGGCTGATCGTGCACGGCCCAGGCGCGTTCACCCACTTCCTCCAGCGCACGAAAGTCGTCGATACCGCCCATGCGGAACAAGCGCTGGTCGATGAAGCTGTGCGTACTGGAAAGGACGATCTGGCCGTAGGCATCGTGCTGGATCTGCTCATAGGCCTGGTTGCCCACGCGCACCGGCCCCATGCCGCGATAACCCGCGAGGCTGGGCGTCACCCATTCGGTGAGCTTGGCCTCGCCGCCGACGCCATAGAGCGGCTGGATGTGCCCGCCGCGCGCATTGTCGACGATGTTGCGCAGGAACTCCAGATAGCTCTCCAGCACGTCCAGCGCCCCGAGCCGGTTGAGCGCCTGCACGGTGAAATAGGCGTCGCGAATCCAGCAGTAGCGATAATCCCAGTTGCGCCCGCTCTCCGCATGCTCCGGGATGGAAGTGGTAAGCGCCGCGACGATGGCACCCGTCTCCTCATGCTGGCACAGCTTGAGCGCAATGGCGCTGCGGATGACCGCCGACTGCCATTCCACCGGCGTCGCAAGGCCGCGCGCCCAACTGCGCCACTCATCCACAGTACGGTCCAGCATGCCCTCGAGACTGTGACGCAGATTCTCCGAAAAGCTCTCATCCGGGCCCAAGAAGAAGTGCAGCGGCCGCTCGACACGAAACAGACGCTCGTCCTCGATCCAGCCGATCGGCGCGTTGGTGGTCAGCCGCAGCGTCAAATTGTCGAGCAGGTAGCGCATATGGTTGGTGCCGCGCGTGCGCACGGGATCATGCGCGCCCCAATCGCGGGCCGGGCGCAGCCGAACACGGATACGCGGCGATCCTTCGATGGGCCGCACGATCCGCGCGAAGGCGACCGGCCGGTACATTCGCCCGTTGCGGCGGAAGCGCGGGCAGAAATCGATCACCTCGATGGCGTTGCCGGCCTTATCGCGGTGGCAGGTTGAGAGCACGGGCGTGTTGCGCAGGTAGCGCTGCTCCGTACTGGCACAATCCTCCAAGTCGATCTCCCAAAAACCGCGCGCGCCGGCACTGCTGCGCGGCGCGGGATCGAGCAGGGACGAGAAGACCGGATCGCCATCCACGCGCGGCACGCAGGCCCAGACGAAGCGGCCATGGCGGTCGACCAGCGCGGAGACCTGGCAGTTGCCGATGGGGAAGAGATCGAGTGTCGCGGTCATGCCACGAGTCCCCCAAGCCAGGCGCGAAGGGCAGCAGGGTTCGCCAGAAAGAAATCCGCCTTTGTGGGGCGCAACTCGCCGACCATGATCGCCAGGCCACCCATCGCCTGCACGACGCGGAAGCCGTCCTCGTCGGTAACATCATCACCTGCGAAGACCGGCCGCGTGCCGCTCATCGGCGCCTGAGTCATGAGCTTGCGGATGGCGCCCCCCTTGTCGCCGCCAGGCAGGCGGACCTCGATCATCATCTTGCCGTCCTGAAGCACCAGATCGCTGGCGGCTGCGACCTGAATGGCGAGCCGACGCGCGGCGAGGCCGTGCTCGGGCGCCATACGGAAATGCAGCGCCGCGCCGAAACTCTTGTCCTCGGCGAGCACGCCCTCATGCGTCTGGGCGAAGGCGCGGAAGCGCTCCACCACCGCATCCATTGCCGGCGGCCGCACGGGATGCTCCACAAAACCCTGAAAGCGCTGTTCCAGCCCATGGCTGCCGGAAACGGCAATATGCCGCGCCACAGGCCCGAGGATCGCATCGATCTGGGCAATGGAGCGACCACTCACCACGGCGAAGCGGCCCGGCAGGCGCTCGGCAAGACGGCGCAGCAATTCGCGGGTGGGGTCGTCCGCGATCACGCGGTCGGGCCGATCCTGCAATTCCAGCAGCGTGCCGTCCAGATCCAGGAACAGGCTGCTGCCCTCGATAATCGTGAGCGGGGGCGGACATTCGTCGCCGGGCGGGGCGAGCAAGGGCTAACTCCTTTCACCTCAGCCTACCGGACATTGGCCCATAAAGTCGAGGCAGTAGAATGCTTTAGGAAAGGGGATCCTGCGGAGATGCAGCGCGCTGAGCCGGCTCAAAGCGTGATCCAGGACAGTTGTATCGGCACGAAAAGGACTCTCGCACGAGCAGAAACAGCCAATCCGAAAACCCGCGCCCCCTCCCAAGCTGACGCCAGAAAGAAATGGTCGATGGGCGCCTTGGTTCCCCGTCACACGCGCGTGCTAGGCCGGCCCTGCAGCCCAAGAAGGCGGCAAGACGGCTCAGCTCCCGACGATGGTTCCGCCATTGGGATGGAGCACCTGTCCGCTCATATAACTCGCATCCTCACAGGCCAGGAACAGGAAGCTGGGCGCCACTTCGTTGGGCTGGCCGGGCCGGCCCATCGGCGTATCCTCGCCGAAATGCGCCACTTTCTCCTCGCTCGCGCCGCCGCAGGGATTGAGCGGCGTCCAGATGGGGCCAGGGGCGACGGCGTTCACGCGAATGCCCTTCTCCACCAGATTTTCACTGAGCGAGCGGGTAAACGCCGTGATGGCGCCCTTGGTGCTGGAATAATCGAGCAGCGCCTTGGAGCCCTTGTACATGGTGACGGAGGTGCAGTTGACGATGGCCGCGCCCTTCTTGAGATGCGGGGTCGCGGCCTGGGTCAGGAAGAACATCGCGAAGATATTGGTCTGGAAGGTGCGTTTGAGCTGCTGCTCGGTGATATCCTCAATCGCCTCGTCGGGATGCTGCTCGCCGGCATTGTTGATGAGGATATCGAGCCGCCCGAACTTACCGATGACCTGCCGGACCAGTGCCTCGCACGCTTCTTTCTCGCCGAGGTCGGTCGCCACGGTGAGGACATCGCGTCCTTCCTCGCGCACGATCTCAGCGGTGCGCTGGGCGTCGTCATGCTCGCAGAGATACGCAATGGCGATGTCCGCGCCTTCGCGGGCAAAGAGCGCGGCGACGGCGCGGCCAATGCCGCTGTCGCCGCCGGTGATAAGGGCCACTTTGCCCTCCAGCCGGCCCGAACCGCGATAGCGCGGCTGCCAGTCCGGCTTCGGATCGAGCGCGCTTTCGTGGCCGGGCAGGCCGTCCTCGTGGACCATTTCGACGGTATCGCTCATCGCACATCCTCGCGGTTCAGTGATCGTTTGCGTCAGCCCACATGCTCGGGCTTGCCCTTGCGCTTGGTGTGCGCGAGCTCCTCGAGCTCCTTCTTGTCCATGGACTCGTACATGGAACGCGAGGCTCCCTTGAGCGCGCTCTTGGATGTATCTCCGCGCTTGGCCGACAAGGCGGCACCTGCAGCCTTTTGCTGCGCCTTGGATTTAGCTGGCATGACCACTTCTCCTTTGCAGAAGGCCAGGGAAAGCAGCGGCGGGGCGGAAGAGCTCCGCCAGCACCACTGCCTTTCAGGTCGCTAGAACCGGCGTCAGATGAATGGCGCAGGGACGTCCCAATAGCCGTAGACCTTTCGGCCATAGGCCTCGTCGAATGCCGGTGCTTCGTCGCGATAATGCGGCGCGCCTTCCAGCCTCGCCTTGTCGATGTCGACGACATAGCCGCCCTGGGCCGTGCTGTAGGTCAGCTTCTCCCACGGGAGGGGATAATAAGCGGTCCCGATGCCGAGAAAGCCGCCAAATTCCATGACGGCATATTCCGCCTTGCCCGAGCGCTTGTCGACCATGAAGTTCTGGATATGGCCGAGCCGTTCGCCGGCGGTGTTGTAGACGCGCGTCCCCTCCACCTTGTCGGAGGCGATGAGGCGGCTGGTCTCGTCGGTTGCGATGGTGTCATGTTCGGACATGCTGTCCTCCTGCTTGCGGGATTGGCTCCGATGCGGCCGTTCCCAAGCCTTTGCGGGCGGCACGGCCTATCGGAGATCATCTCGAAAACGATCCGGGAGGGGGGCTGTTCCACGGCTCGCCGCAACAGGGCGCGTGGCAACCCCAGCGCATCTCAAAGCGGCGGCAGCACCTGGCTGGCGAGGCCCCAGCCGCGCAGCGCCTTCTCGCTGGCTCGCGCCAGCAGGCGCTCGGCATCCGCGATGGAATAGAGATTGGGGCGGGCAACATCGTCCAACTCGTCCCAACTCACCGGCACAGCCACCGGGGCGCCGGGCCGGGCGCGCGCCGAATAGGGCAGGACGGCCGTGCTGCCACGCTGGTTGCGCAGCCAATCGATGAAGATGCGGCCCTTGCGCTTGGCCTTGCTCATCGTCGCGACGAAGCGTTCCGGCTCGGCCTGGCTGAGCGCCTCGGCAAAGCGACGTGAGAAATCCTTGTGCGTCTCCCAGTCGTGCCCCGGCGTCAGCGGGACCACGACATGAATGCCTTTCCCGCCCGAGAGCATGGCGAAGGAGGCAAGGCCGAGATCGGCGAGATGGCGACTCAGGTCACGCGCTGCCCGTTTCACATCGCCGAAATCCAGGCCCTCGTCGGGATCGAGATCGAAGATCATGCGATCGGGCTGCTCGACCGCGTCGACGCGCGAAGCCCAGCCATGAAACTCGATGGTGCCCATCTGCACGCAGGCGATGAAGCCGTCGACATCGCGCACATAGAGATAATCCTCCACGCCGCCGTCCTTCTCGCGAATGGGGACGTGATGGACATGAGGACCGAAGCTGCCGCTGTCATGCTTCTGGAAGAAGCATTTGCGCGCCCGCCCCTGTGGGCAGCGGACCAGGCTGATCGGGCGGTTGGCGCCCAAGGGCAGCATCAACCCACCCACGGCGCGATAATAAGCCGCAAGATCCCCCTTGGTGTGCCCGCCCTCGAAGATCACGCGGTCGGCATTCGTGATGGTCACGTCCGACTGGGGCGCCGCTGCATCGACATCCTCGGCCTTTTCCGGTGTCACGGCGCCAGCCTCCTTGTCCTCGCGTAGGGCAATGAAGCTGCCATGGCGGACATGGCCCTCGGCCGTGAGCTCGGCGAAGGCGATCTCCGCCACCAGCCTCGGCTTGATCCATTGCACATGCCGCGCTGCGGCCCGGGGCACGTCGGCGGGCGGGGTCTTGCGGGCGAGCGGGGCCATGCGCGCGGCCAGATCGGCCAGCAGCGTGCCATCGAAGCCGGTGCCGACCTTGCCCTTATAGACAAGCGCGCCATCCTCATACTGGCCCAGCAGCAGCGAGGCGAAAGGACGGCCGCGCGCCGTGCTGGGGGTCCAGCCCAGAATGACGAATTCCTGCCGCAGCGTGCATTTGACCTTCACCCAGTTGCGCGTGCGTGCGCCACGATAAGGCGCATCGACGCGCTTGGCGATGATGCCCTCCTGCCCAGCCTTGCACATGGCCGCAAAGAGCGCCTCGCCCGCGCCAATGACATGATCGGCGACATGGATCGGCGGCTGCGCTTCGTTCAACAGCGCCTCCAACCGCTCCTTGCGCTCGATATTGGGCAGGGGCTTGAGGTCCTGCCCTTCAAGGCTGAGCAGATCGAAGACATGGAAAGACAGGGCATCGCGCTCGGCCTGCGCGCCATGGCCGCGCTTGAGCACTTTCTGGAGCGCCGAGAAATCCGGATTGCCGTCGGCATCATAGGCAACGATCTCACCGTCGATGAGACAGGCCGGCAGGTCGAGCGCAGCCAGGTTGCGGGCAAGCGGCGCGAACTTGTCCGTCCAGTCGAGCCCGGTGCGCGTGTAGATCGTCACCTTGTCGCCCGCGCAGGCTGCAAGGGCGCGATAGCCGTCGAACTTGATCTCGTGCATCCAGCCATTACCGGAGGGCACGGCATCCACGAGCGTGGCGAGCTGGGGTTTCTGGAAGGCGGGGGGATGCCCGACCCCGGCTTGCCGAGGCGGGTGGGCAACGGCCTTGCCGGCATTGTGGCTGGCCGCGGCGGCCATGGCTTTGTCGAACGCCTTGCCCTTCTTGCCCGCGAGCGACTGCGCGCCCTGGGGATCGGCCGCGATCTCGGCCATGCTGCGGCCGGTGAGCACGCTGGTGAGTCCCTGCTCCACCAGTCCATTGCCTTCCCCGGCGGCCGCATCGTCGATCTTGCGCAGCAGCCAGTTCTCGCGTTTCTCACCCGGCCGGCCTTTCATGCGCACGAGCAGCCACTCGCCTTTCATGCGCTCGCCATGGAGGCGGAAATGCAGATGGCCCTTTGCCAGATCGGCCGCGCTCTTGCCGGCGACCGGCTCCCATGTGCCCTGATCCCACAACATGACCGTCCCACCGCCATATTCCCCTTTGGGAATGGTGCCCTCGAAGCGGGCATAGGAGAGCGGATGATCCTCCGTGCGCACGGCGAGGCGCTTGTCGGCGGGATCGATGCTAGGGCCTTTGGTGACGGCCCAACTCTTGAGCACACCGTCTACCTCCAGGCGGAAATCCCAGTGCAGGCGCGTGGCGGCGTGCTTCTGGACGATGAAGAGATTGCCGCCCCCGGTCCGGGCGCGCTCTCCGCGCGGCTCCGGCGTCCGGCGGAAATCGCGCTTCTCGTTATAGCGTGCGAGGAGATCGCTCCCGGCCATCAGTCCCTCCATTCTCCTCTGACAACGGCTCGAGCCAACGCTTCTCCAGCACGCGCAACAGCGTCATCATCACCAGCGCCATGCCCGTGCCGATGGCAACCAGCGGCCATTGCCCGGCGCCGCTGGCGACGCCGATGGCGCTGGCGAGCCAGAGATGCACCGCCGTGGTGAGATTATGTACATCACCCCCGCGGACGACGATAAGCGCGGCTGCGACGATACCCATGAAGGCCGCAATGCCTTCGACCATGCGCAACGGGTCCATGCGCGAGCCGGGCCCGCCGATTTCATTGTATAAGCTGATGACGGAGACAGTAGTGAGCGCCGCGCTGAAGCAGACGAGGCCATGTGTGCGCAGCCCCGCCGGATAGCGACGCAGCTCGCGATCGATGCCGAGCAGCAGGCCGATGAGCGCCGCCACGCCAAGGCGCAGCAGCAATTCCGTGTCGATGGCTGTGACAGGAATAGCCGGGTTAAGTGTCATATCAGGCGCGTTTCCTGCGGGACGACTGCGCGGAAGGCTTGGCGCTGTCCGGCTTGGCCTTGGCGCCCGCGCGGGCTGATTTCTTGGCGGCCGGCTTGGCGGCGGCGTTCTGTCCGACCGATTTCTTGAGCGCAGCCATGAGATCAATGACATTGCCACCGCTCGGCGCGCCCGGCTCCTCCACATCCTCCAGGATGCGCTTGCCCTTGCCTTTGGCCTTTTTGTCGATGAGGGCATGAAGTGCATCGATATAGCGATCGCGAAACTCTGCGGGCTCAAACGGCGCGGTCTTCTTCTCGATCAGCGTGGCGGCAAGATCGAGCAGATCGGCATCGGGCTTGTCATCACCAATGGCGCGGAAATAGGTCTGCGCCTTCTGCACCTCGTCGGCATAGCGCAGGACTTCGAGCACCAAACCACGCCCGCACGGCTTAAGCGAGACGAGTTGCTCGCGTCCGCGCACCGAGAGCTGACCGAGCCCGACCTTGCGGGTGCGCCGCAGCGCCTCACGCAGGACAACATAGGCTTCCTCGGCCAGATCGTCGGCCGGGATGACGAAATAGGGCTTTTCATAATAGAGCACGTCGATCTCATCCGCCTCGACGAACTGCACCAGCTCCAGCGTTTTGCGGCTCTCGATACGAACGGCCTCGATCTCGTCCTCATCGAGCAGCACATAATTGCCGCGCGAGACTTCATAGCCTTTGACAATCTCTTCACGGTCGACCGGGCCGATGCCGAGCGCTACTTTCTCGTAGCGGATGCGCTTGCCGCTCGGCTCATGGATCTGATGAAAGCTGATCGCGGCGCCCGAGCGGGTAGCGGGATAAATCTCCACCGGAATGGAGACGAGCGCCAGACGGATCTGGCCTTGCCAATAGGCGCGTGCGGCCATGCCGACTTTCCTCCTTCGATCTTTCGGAGAAGTCTCGCGCCCGTGATTTGGTTCCGGTGAGCCGCGCCCGCGAAGCGCCGCCCGGCCGTCCCACATGCGGCCGGGCGGCACGCTGACCGTTATGGCGACGGGCCCGTCGGGTCAGCGTACAGCCAAACCCGGCGCGCTGGCATCGAACTGCACGGCGGCGGCCGGATCGGCGGATTCTCCTGAGCGGGAAAGGCAGCCGCGCCGCCCTGCCCCTTTACCCGGCAGCAACGCCTCTGACCGGACGTCTTGCGCGAGTTTTCAGAGGCAGCAATGCCCGGTGCGGTGGGGAAGTTCCCAGAGGAAACGGTGCAATAGCCCCAAAATGGGACAGATTGCTGGGCAATGGCTAGGCAGGCCGGCAGAGGGCGCGAACCGCCTTTTCCAGATCGGCGAGGAAATAGGGCTTTCGCAGAATATGGCTGCCCGCGAGATGCGGCGGCAGATCGAGCATATCGCCGAAACCGCTGGCGAAGACGAACGGGACCTCGGCCTGCTGAAGCCGCTCGGCCACGGCAACGCTCGTCTCACTACCCAGGTCGAAATCGAGCAGGGCGAAATCGAACCGCGGCCCGTCGCAATGTGCCTGCGCCTCCGCAACGGTATGCGCCACCGCAACTTCCGCCACGCCAATCTCGAGAAGCTGCTCCTCGGCGCTCATTGCGACGATGACATTATCCTCGACGAGAAGGACGCGCATAGGCACGTTATCGGTGCGGGAGCTCGTTCCATTAGGCATAATTGCCCGTTGTCACGACGAGAGCGGACTGTCCAGCCCTTCCAAGCAGATGCGGGGCAAAGGCGGCCGTGGCGGGCCGTTTCGTACGCGGCCGCACCAGACTAATGGCCGACGAGCTTGTCCATCTCCGCCAGAATCTCTTCATGCGAAACGAAGGAAGGCGCCTGATGGCCACTCCGCGCCTGCGTGGCGTCGAGCAATTCTTCCAGATTGCGCCGGGCGCGCGAGACACGGCTCTTCATGGTGCCGACAGCACATTGCGCGATTTCGGCTGCTTCCTCATAGCTGAGGCCGCCCGCACCCACCAGCAGCAGCGCCTCGCGTCGCTCTAGCGAGAGGCGCATCATGGCGGACTTGAGGTCGCCCATGTGGATGCCGTCTTCCTGATCGGCCGGGCGGCTGAGCAGGCGCTCGGCGGCATCGGGATCATAATCGCCATGGAAGCGGCTGCGGCGCGCCTCGCTCAGAAAAGCATTCCGCAGGATGACGAAGGTCCAGCTCTTCATGCTCGTGCCAGGCTGGAATCGATCGCGCGCCTGCCAGGCGCGCAGCAGCGTTTCCTGCACAAGATCATCGGCAAAGTCCGCGCGGCCACACAGGCCCCGGGCAAAGGCGCGCAGGTGCGGGACAACCCGCATCAGTTCGTCCTTGAAGCTAAACGCGATTGCTGAGTCAGTTCGGGTCACTAGCGCGGTCCAGCTTTTTGAGGAGAGCGACGATCTCATCGGGAACTTCTTCCCCGACGACCGAATCGTACATGCGCTTCAATCCCTCAGCCCAGACGGGCTTGGGTTCTTGAAGACGCGCAGTACGGGGTGGCTTGCCCCCCTCAGGCTTGCTGGACATGAACACATTTGACCCTTGCGCATGCATTTTGTCGAGAAGAGAATTACCGGACACGGAGTTTTAACTAACCTTTCAATCTTTTGGGCGGCAGAGAGGCTCGTTCCCCTCCTCGGCAAGAACGAATAGGCAGCAAAAGCCACGTTCATATTCTTCGCTTGGCAGGGGAACGATTGAAACGCCGCCCCGTTCCCGTCTGCGGGGGAGGGCGAAGCAATAAACGGACTGACTATTCTGCTCTTCAGGCGCCAGGCGATCGATCGCTTCCAAAGCTGGCTGAGGGATTATCCTCGTGCCACACCCCTTGCCGTACTCCTCGTCGCGCTCGTTCTTGTCGTCACGGCAGCGCGGGCAGTGGCCGTCGCCGAGAATCGCATGTGGCTCTCCGACCAGCAGGCGCTCGCCAGCGAAATCGGTGCGGCACTGGAGCGCAAGGCAGCCACCGATTCCGCCTATTTGGTCACACTGGGCTCGGTCTTTGCCAATGTTGGCGCGCCCACCCCACAGAGTTTCAAGAGCTATATCGCCCGCCTGCGCGTCATCGAGAATCTGAGCGGCGTCGTCGGCGTGGGCTGGGTGGAGGAAGTGAACGCCTCGGGCCTCCCCGCACTCACGCAGCGCATGCAGCGCAGCGGCTTTCCCGGTTTCCGTCTGCGCCCTTATGCCGCCCCCTCTCAGTGGCCGGCCTATGTGACCACCATGCTGGAGCCGCAGACGACCCAGAACCAAGCGCTCATCGGCTTCGACATGCATAGCGAGGCCTACCGGGCCGCCGCCATGGACAAGGCCAGGCGATCAGGCGCGGTGACCGCGACCGACCTGACCATACTCTTGCAGGATGCCGGCCAGACCACGTCGCCCGGCTTCATCGTGTTCGCCCCGGTTCGCTCCTTCTCGGAGCGACCGCGCTTCCTGGGCTTTGTCTATACGCCGGTGCGTGCGCGCGACTTCGTGGAAGCTGCCGTCAATAGCCGGCTGCTCCAAAGCGGCCGCGTCGAGATCATCGACACCACGCCGCGTGGGCGCAAGACCGTCTATCTCTCCGAGCCGGCAAACCAGCGGTTCGGCCCGACGCTTCAGCAGAAGGTCGCGCTGTTCGATCAGGAGTGGGTGCTCCGCTATTCACCGCCGTCGCGCGGGGGCTTCTATCCGCTGAGCGTGGTCGTGATGGTGGGCGGCGCGGCTTTCTCCATGCTGCTGCTGGCCTATGTGCTGCTCGTGCAGCGCCGCAACGGCGACCTCCAGGCGCTGCTCGACGCGCAGCTCGACCAGGAGAAGGAGCGCGCCGCTTTCATTCGCGAGCTCAATCATCGCGTGAAGAACTCGCTCGCCAACGTCACCTCCATGATCGCACTCAGCCGCCACCGCACGGACGATGTGCAGGTCTTCGCGGATACGCTGCTCCAGCGAGTGAAGGCCTTGGCAGCCGGCCACTCGCTCTTGGATGGCCAGCAATGGGGCCCCACCGACCTGCGCGCCATCATCACCACCCAGCTCAGCGCCCATGACGGGACGGGCGAGCGCTTCGATGTGGAGGGGCCGCCGGTGATGATCTCGCCCAACGACGCCCTGACCATCGGCCTTGCGATCCACGAGCTAGCGACAAACGCCACGCGCTACGGCGCGCTCTCCACCGATGAGGGCCGCGTGAACGTGCGCTGGCACATATTGGACGACAATTGGGTCGATGTGGAGTGGACGGAAGAGGGTGGCCCTCCGGTGACTCCTCCCGAGCATCAGGGCCTCGGCCTCAATCTGGTGCAGCGCGCGCTCGCCCATGAGCTGCGGCGGCCCATTGAAATTGAGTTCGCGCCCACAGGCCTGCGCTGCCGCTTCTTCGTGCAGATGCGCACGCCCCGGTCCTTCCAGCTTCGCCAATAGGCCGAGGGGGATACGCGGTAGGCGCGAGCGCGGGGGGTGCTGGACTGTTCAGCACCTTGCGGGATGGGCCAGCGCGAAAGCCTCGGGGGCGCTCCGTCTCATCGCACCGCCGGCGCAACCTTGCGCTCCTGCGCAGGCCGAAGCCCGGGTTTTCACGCGGAAGCGGCGCCTCCGTGGGTCAAGCAAAGCTCTGGGAAATGAAGGGAGACATAGCACCCGCGCTCATCCGATAGCCCATGCGCCCGGGCGGCTGGGGAGCGCGCCCGGGGCAAAGTTACGGCGTCAGACGACCGGTGCGGTCGAGCCGAAGAACATCACCTGGCCAATGGTGGCGCGCACGAAATCGTCGCTGAACGGCTTGGTGATGAGATAGGTGGGCTCGGGCCGTTCGCCCGTCAGCAAGCGCTCGGGGAACGCGGTGATGAAGATGACCGGCACATCCGCGTCGCGCAGAATCTCGTTTACCGCATCAATGCCGGAGCTGCCGTCAGCGAGCTGGATATCGGCGAGAACGATGCCCGGCCGCCGCGCCTCAAACAGCGCCACAGCCTCCTCGTGCGTGCTGGCAATGCCCACCACCTGATTGCCCATCTCGCGCACCAACTCTTCGAGCTGGAAGGCAATGAGCGGTTCGTCCTCGATGATGAGCACGTCGGCGCGACCGGCCGCCTCGATAGCGGCAAGCGCATCTTCGATCATGACCGAGACATCCTCGGGGTCGCGGTCGAGGATGCGGCCGATATCGTCCACCGAGAAATCCTCGATCGCCTGGAGCAGCAGCGCCTGCCGCGCTTCCGGGGTCACGCGGTGCAGGCGATTGGAGACCGTCTGTTCCTCGCCGGCGGCGAGATCATCCGCAGGCAGTGCATCGCCCATCGACCGATAGATGCGTGAAAAAGCCTGGAACAGGCTGACTCGCGATTCGGAGAGGGCCGCGCGCAACGTGCTGTCAGCGAGAGCGGCTTCCAGCAGTTCACGAACCAGCCCGTCGCCCAGCTTCTGGGAACCGGTAAGGATACGTGCATAACGGCGCAGATAGGGAATTTGACGGACCATCAATTCCGACAGTGCCATGCAAAAGACCTCCTTCAGAATGTGTCGACACGCG
>DASRXY010000029.1:0-5831 GCA_035654035.1 Sphingobium sp.
TGCCGGCGAGATCGTCCATGTCGACGGGCGTGTGCTCGGCCGACACAAGGGCCTTATCCATTATACGGTGGGCCAGCGCCGGGGCTTGGAAGTGGGCGGCCTGCCCGAGCCCATCTATGTCGTGCGTCTGGAGCCGGCGAGCCGGCGCGTGATCGTGGGGCCCAGGGCGGCGCTGGCGGTGAGCGCTGCTCGGCTCTCCGAGATCAACTGGCTGGGCGGCGATGCGGCAGGACCGCTCACGGCCAAGGTGCGCTCCATGGCGCGGCCGGTGCCGGCGCGGCTGGAGGGGGATCGGCTGCTTTTCGAAAGTCCGGAATATGGCGTTGCGCCGGGGCAGGCGGCGGTGCTCTACGCCGGCGACAGGGTGCTGGGCGGCGGCTGGATCGAGGAAACGGAAAGCGCTGCGCTGGCGCTGGGTTGAGGCAGATGGCGGCTTGCTTGTCGCGCGGAGGGCTTTTCTCGTCCACCCCGTCCCGCTCTCTTAAATCCCGTTCGCCACGGGCCCGTCGAAGAGCTCTCCTTTTCTAGAGGAAGGTCGTGCCCTTCGGGCAGTTATGTCGCGCGGTTCGCTGGGTTCTGCCCGCAGGCGCAGGCGGAGGATTCATTTGGAGGAGGCAGGGCTCTGTCCTTGCCTCCTGCGGTTCCGTTGCGTTTTTGCCGTCCTGCCGCTCTTGCCGCCGACCTTCGCTCAGCGGTCGGTGCGGCTGATAACCTGCGCCGATCCATCCGGCTTCACGCGGACGAGGTGCTGATCGCCCTGCTCGCATTGCGCGCGCCAGGTCGGATCGCCGTCGATGGGGTCGATCGGCTCGGCGCTGACGACGTCGCGGCAGGAGATGTTGGCGTCGCGGATCGCGCGCAGGAAGACGCCCTGCTGGCTGGCTTCGGGCAGATTAGCGATTTCCGAGGCGACATTTACGGCGGCCGCCGCGTTGGCCGTGTTGGCGGCGCTGGTCCCATTGTCGAGAGCCGCGTCATTGTCGCCCGGGACGGGGCCGGCGGTGCCGCATCCCGCCAGCACGAAAGGAACCAGAGCGATGGTCAGCCTACCCATGATGCTTCTCCCTCAAGTCGAGCGTGGCAGAATAGCGGCTTTGTTGCGCTTGGCTAGCGTTTGTCGGCTTGGAGCGGCCCGTGGCGCGCTGGCGTGACGCGAATAAACGCCCCAGCGGGACGCATAGCGGCCGCATCGAAGGCGGCCATGGCGCTGTGCAGGAAGCCCCGGGCGGTTGACTCGGCCGCTGTGCCGAGGCTATCGGCGCCCCCGGAACGGCCCCCAATGCGGGCCAGCTTGTCCAGTCCGGCCGCCGAGTCCTGTCGAAGGGCGGCTTGGGCCCGCTCTGGCAGGGCGGAGATCTATATCCATGGCAAACGTAACCGTGATTGGCGCCCAGTGGGGCGATGAAGGCAAAGGCAAGATCGTCGACTGGCTGGCGAGCCGGGCGGACTGCGTGGTGCGCTTCCAGGGTGGTCACAATGCCGGGCATACGCTGGTGGTGGGCGATCAGACCTACAAGATCAGCCTCGTGCCCTCGGGCATCGTCACCGGGACGCTCTCCATCATCGGCAATGGCGTGGTGCTCGATCCCTGGGCGCTCAAGGCCGAAATCGAGAAGCTGGAAGGCCAGGGCGTCAAGGTGACGCGCGCCAATTTCGCGGTGGCGGACAATTGCCCGCTCATCCTCCCTTTCCACCGCGATCTCGACGCGCTGCGCGAGACGGCAGCGGGCAAGGGCAAGATCGGCACGACCGGCCGCGGTATCGGCCCAGCTTATGAGGACAAGGTCGGCCGCCGCGCCATCCGCGTGTGCGACCTTGCTCATCTCGACGACCTCGATCCGCAGCTTGACCGCCTGTGCGCCCATCACGACGCCCTGCGCGCCGGCTTCGGTGAAGGGCCCATCGACCGGGCGCGGCTGATCGCGGACCTGCGCGAGATCGCGCCCTTCGTGCTCCAGTTCGCCGAGCCGGTGTGGAAGCGCCTCCGCGACGTGCGCAAGGCCGGCAAGCGCATTCTCTTCGAGGGCGCACAGGGCGTGCTGCTGGACATCGATCACGGCACCTATCCCTTCGTGACCAGCTCCAACACGGTGAGCGGCACCGTCGCCTCCGGCTCGGGCATGGGGCCCAGCGCCGCCGGCTTCGTGCTCGGCATCGTCAAGGCCTATACGACGCGGGTGGGCTCGGGCCCCTTCCCGAGCGAACTCAACGACGAAATCGGCGAGCGGCTGGGCACGCGCGGCCATGAATTCGGCACGGTGACCGCGCGCAAGCGGCGCTGCGGCTGGTTCGACGCGGTGCTGGTGCGGCAGACCTGCGCGCTCTCCGGCGTCACCGGCGTCGCCCTCACCAAGATCGACGTGCTCGATGGCTTCGAGACCATCAAGATCTGCACCGGCTACAAGCTGAACGGCCAGATCATCGATTATCTGCCCGCTCATGCGGCGGACCAGGCAGCGGTCGAACCGGTCTATGAGGAGATGGAAGGCTGGCAAGGCACCACCGTGGGCGCCCGGAGCTGGGCTGAGCTGCCTGCACAGGCGATCAAATATATTCGCCGCATCGAGGAACTCATCGAGTGCCCGGTCGCGAGCGTCTCCACCTCGCCCGAGCGCGACGATACGATCCTGGTGAAGGACCCGTTCGAGGATTGAGCGGACGGAGCTTGGCTTCAGCGGAAGAAGAAGAACCAGAGCAGCAGCACGATCGGTAGCGGAATGCCGACAAGCCAGAGAAGTGCAGCCCTGCCCATGATGATCTCCCGTTTGAGGTAGCGAGACAACGGGCGACAGCGGGGCAGGTTCCGCCGTCTGCCCCGCATTGCCCTTTTCCGCGCTTCCTCCTATGTGCGCCGGGTCATGACCCGGCCCATCATCTTCGCCATCCCCAAGGGACGCATTCTCGACGAGGCGCTGCCGCTGCTGGCGCGTGCGGGTATTGAGCCGGAGGCGGAGTTCCACCGCAAGGAGAGCCGCGCTCTCAAGTTCTCGACCAATGTGCCGGGTCTCTCGATCATCCGCGTGCGCGCCTTCGATGTCGCGACCTTCGTGGCGCATGGCGCCGCGCAGATCGGTATCGTGGGCTCGGACGTGATCGCCGAGTTCGGCTATTCGCAGCTTTATGCGCCGGTCGATCTCGCCATCGGCCACTGCCGGCTCTCCGTGGCCGAGCCTGCGGATGCCGCGCCCGAGGAGCTGGCGCAGGCGAGCCATGTACGCGTCGCCACCAAATATCCGCACCTCACGCGCGCTTATTATGAACGGCAGGGCATCCAGGCCGAATGCGTGAAGCTGAATGGCGCGATGGAGCTGGCGCCCTCGCTGGGCCTTTCACGCCGCATCGTGGATCTTGTCTCCTCCGGCGCGACACTCAAGGCCAATGGCCTCGTTGAGACGGCGACGATCATGGAGATTTCCGCGCGCCTCATCGTCAACCGCGCCGCCATGAAGATGCGCGCGGCCGAGCTGGTGCCGATGACGGAGCGGTTCCGCGCTGCCGTTGGATCGGGAGGCGCCGATGCCGCTTAGGCTGGATGCGAGCGCGACCGGTTTCGCGGCGGCGTTTGACGCGCTGGTCAATGCCCGGCGCGAGGCGGACGAGGATGTCTCCGCCCGCGTGCGCGACATTCTGGGGCGCGTGCGCGACGAGGGCGACACGGCGCTGGCCGAGCTGACCGCGCGCTTCGACCGGTTCGATCTCAATGCGCAGGGCTGGTTTATCTCGGCCGAGCAGTGCGCGGCGGCTCACGCGGCCATCGACGCCCCGCTGCGCGCCGCACTGGAACTGGCCGCCGAGCGTATCGCGGAGTATCACGCCCGGCAGAAGCCGCAGGGCGACGGCTGGACCGATTCGGCCGGCGTGCGCCTGGGCTATCGCTGGAATGCGGTCGAGGCGGCGGGCATCTATGTGCCCGGGGGCCTCGCGGCCTATCCCAGTTCGCTGCTGATGAATGCCATTCCCGCCAAGGTGGCCGGGGTCGAGCGCATCGTCATGGTGTCGCCCACGCCAGACGGTCTGCTGAACCAGGCCGTGCTCGCCGCTGCCCATATTGCCGGCGTCACTGAAATCTGGCGCGTGGGCGGCGCGCAGGCCATTGCCGCGCTCGCTTATGGCACGCAGCGGATCGCGCCGGTGGACGTGATCGTGGGCCCCGGCAATGCCTGGGTGGCGGAGGCGAAGCGGCAGGTTTACGGGCGTGTCGGCATCGACATGGTGGCCGGCCCCTCGGAGATCGTGGTGGTGGCGGACGGGCGCAACCAGCCCGAGTGGATCGCGGCGGATCTTTTAAGCCAAGCCGAGCACGACCCGACCAGCCAGTCCATTCTCTTCACCGACGATGCCGCCTTTGCCGATGCCGTGGCGCAGGCGGTGGAGCAGCAGCTTCCCAAGCTGACGACGGGGGTCCGCGCGCGGCAGAGCTGGGAGGCGAACGGCGCCATCGTGCTGGTGCCGACGCTGGAGGCCGCGATGCCGCTGGTCGACCGGCTGGCACCCGAGCATCTGGAGCTAGCCGTGGACGATCCGCAGCCGCTGTTCGACGCGGTGCGCCATGCCGGATCGGTGTTCATGGGCCGGATGACGCCGGAGGCCATGGGGGACTATCTGGCCGGGCCCAATCACGTGCTCCCCACCGGCCGGCGGGCGCGCTTTTCCTCGGGGCTCTCGGTGCTCGATTTCATGAAGCGCACCAGCTTCATCCAGCTCGACGCGACCGCCATGGCGACGCTCGGGCCGGCGGCCGTGGCGCTGGCGCAGGCTGAGGGTTTACCGGCACACGCGGCGAGCGTGGCCGTCAGACTGGGGTGAACTGCGCGGGCGCTGCGCTTGCTGCCGCCTCTATCTTCTGAGAGAACAAGCCCGCAGAGTCTGGCTCGGGGCGAACGGATGACAAGCAGATTATGACCGACCGCTCGAAGACCCGCTCCGCCGCCCGGCTCGCCGCCGTGCAGGCGCTCTACCAGATGGAGATGGAAGGCACGCCGCTGCCGCTGCTGCTCCACGAGTTCCACCAGCACCGCCTTGGCGCGACCATCGAGGATGTGACTTATCACCCCGCAGAGCATGCCTTTTTCGACGATGTAGTGAAGGGCGTCGACGCCCGGCGCGCGGAGATAGACACGCTTATTGCCGGCAAGCTCGCCAGCGGCTGGACGTTGGAGCGGCTCGATAAGCCGATGCGGCAGATCCTGCGCGCCGGTGCCTATGAGTTGCTCGCGCGTGCGGACGTACCCACCGGCACCGTCATCAGCGAATATGTCGATGTCGCCCACGCCTTCTACGACAAGCGCGAGGCGGGCTTCGTCAACGGCCTGCTGGACGCGGTCGCCAAGGCGGCGCGCGGCTGAGGCGATGAGCGGTGAGGCGGACTTCCTTGACCGCCTGCGCGCCCTGGCGGGCGATCCCGCCGCACGGGGCCTCGCTGACGATGTGGCCGTGCTCCCCACGACGGGCGAACAGCTCGTGCTCACAGCCGACATGCTGGTCGAGGGGGTCCATTATCGCGCGGACGATCCGCCCGAAGCAGTCGGCTGGAAGCTCGCTGCCGTCAATCTTTCGGATCTTGCCGCCAAGGGCGCTCGCCCGCGCGCCTGCCTGTTCGGTCATGCGCTGACCGGCAATGCGGCTTGGGATGCGGCGTTTCTCGAAGGGCTGGGCGCGGCGCTGGCGGCCTATGATATGCCGCTCATTGGCGGCGATACGGTGGCGCTGCCTGCCGGTGCGCCGCGCGTGCTGACGCTGATGGCCGTGGGCGCGGTCGCGGCGGGGGTGGCGGTGCCCAGCCGCGCGGGTGCGCAGCCCGGCGACGTGCTCTATCTCTCCGGCCCGGTTGG
>DASRXY010000030.1:0-6930 GCA_035654035.1 Sphingobium sp.
ATCTTCTCTGCCCTGTCCGCGGTGCTCGATGCCATCGAGGCGGCCCCGGCCGCACGCGGTTGGGCCGTGGCACTGGTGCGCTACGAACTGCTGCTGCTCGCCGAGCTGGGGTTTGGCCTCGATCTCTCCGAATGTGCAGCGACCGGCGCACGCAAGGGGCTTGCTTATGTGAGCCCACGCACCGGCCGGGCGGTCAGCGCGATGGGCGCGCAGGGCCTTGAGCGCCGGCTGCTGCCGTTGCCGCCCTTTCTCACGCAAGGCGGCGCGGCGGACTGGGACGACATTCTTGCCGGCCTCGCGCTGACCGGGCGATTCGTCGCGCAATCGCTGCTGAGCGAACGGCGCGCCGATGTGCTCGCCGCGCGCGAGCGGCTGGTGGAGCGGCTGAAAAGAGCGGTTGCGTAACGAAATCCGATGCGGCTAGGGCGTCGCTTTCAGATCGAAGCGTCCACGCGGATCGGACCAGGAAAGGGATGACCATGCTCGTTGCAGTGCTCGCCGGAGACGGTATCGGCCCCGAGGTGACGGCGCAGGCGCGCCGCGTGCTCGATGCGCTCGCCATTCCGGGCCTCGCCTTCGAGGAAGCGCTGGTTGGCGGCGTCGCCTACAAGAAGCAGGGCCATCCGCTGCCGCCCGAGACGCTGGACCTTGCCCGGCGCGCCGACGCCATCCTGTTCGGCGCGGTGGGCGATCCGGATTGCGACGCTCTCGAGCGGCATCTGCGCCCCGAGCAAGCGATCCTGGGCCTGCGCAAGGAGCTGACGCTCTTCTCCAACATGCGCCCGGCGCGCTGTTTTCCCGAGCTGGCCAATGCTTCCACGCTGCGGCCGGAAATCGCCAGCGCCATCGACCTCCTGATCGTGCGCGAGCTGAATGGCGACGTCTATTTTGGTGACAAGGGCATGCGCAAGACGCCCGAGGGCCTGCGCGAAGGCTATGATATCATGTCCTACAACGAGGCCGAGGTGCGCCGCATTGCGCACAGCGCCTTCAAGGCGGCGCGAGCGCGGCGCGGGCTGCTCTGCTCGGTGGACAAGGCCAATGTGCTGGAGACGAGTCAGCTCTGGCGCGACGTGGTGATTGAAGTGCATGCCGATTATCCGGACGTGCAGCTGAGCCACATGTATGTCGACAACGCCGCCATGCAGCTCGTGCGTAATCCCGGCCAGTTCGACGTGATTGTCACCGGCAATCTCTTCGGCGACATCCTCTCGGACCAGGCGAGCATGTGCGTGGGTTCCATCGGCCTGCTGGCCTCGGCCTCGCTCGATGCGGACGGCAAGGGGCTCTACGAGCCTATTCACGGCTCTGCGCCGGATATTGCCGGGCAGGGCAAGGCCAATCCGCTGGCGACGATCCTCTCGGCGGCGATGATGCTGCGCTTTTCGCTGGATCTGGCCGAGCCGGCCGACCGCATCGAGCATGCGGTGGCCAAGGCGCTGGCCGGCGGGGCGCGGACGGCCGACCTCGCCGGTGCCATGACGACCGCGGAGATGGGCGACGCGGTGATCGCCGCGCTTTAGAGGCGATAGAGTCGGGGGTACTCCTGCGCAAGCACGCGCCCAGACCCGGCCGAACGCCGTGGCCGCCCTGGACTCCGCTTTCGTAAAGAGGCGCTCAGGATTGAGTCGGAAGCGGCCGCTGCCGCGAAGGTGGCTCAAACATCCCGTGTTCCACCGTTCCGGAGTCGCGCAGTCTCTTCCGGCGAGCGGTCGGGTAATTCACACAAATCCGCGCGTCCCTGCTCATGCCGAGGCGGCCATTGCGGAGCGCCGGGTCACGCCTTAGAGCGTGTCTCGATCCGATTGACTCGGACCTACGCCCTATTTTCTTTTGTTCTCCGCATTTTCCGAGCGGTGGATGCGCTCATCCGATCCGGAAATGCTCAAGAAGGCCGCCCATGAAGAGAGACGCAGGACAGGACCGTTCCATCACGCGCCACTGGCGCCCCGCCACGCGCGCCGTGCGCGGGGGCACCTGGCGCAGCGAGCAGGGGGAGACGAGCGAAGCGATTTTCCTCACTTCCGGCTACAGCTACGACAGCGCTGAAACCGTCGCCGCCCGCTTCAGCGGCGAGCAGCAGGGCATGACCTACAGCCGTCTTCAGAACCCCACGGTTGCGATGGTGGAAGAGCGGATCGCCCTGCTGGAAGGCGCGGAAGCCTGCCGCATGCAGTCAAGCGGTATGGCGGCGATGACCGCAGCGCTGCTCTGCCAGGTCAAGACCGGCGACCATGTCGTGGGCGCCAAGGCCGCCTTTGGCTCCTGCCGCTGGCTGCTCGACAGCCTGCTCCCGCGCTTCGGCGTCGAGACGACCGTGATCGACGGGCGCGACAATGATGCGTGGGAGAAGGCGATCCGGCCGAACACCAAGGTCTTCTTTTTCGAGACGCCGGCCAATCCGACCATGGATATCGTCGACATGGCGCATGTCTGTGCGCTGGCAAAGGCGCACAGCATCACGACGGTGGTGGACAATGCCTTCGCCACGCCCGTGCTCCAGCGTCCGCTGGAGTTCGGCGCAGACGTGGTTGCCTATTCCGCCACCAAGCTGATGGACGGGCAGGGTCGTGTGCTGGCCGGCGCCGTCTGCGGGTCGGAACAGTGGATCAACGACGTGCTGCTGCCCTTCCAGCGCAATACCGGCCCTAATTGCTCGCCCTTCAACGCCTGGGTGGTGCTCAAGGGGTTGGAGACGCTGCCGCTGCGGGCGCGCGCCCAGTCCGAAAATGCGCTGGCGGTAGGCCGTTTCCTGGAAAAGCGGGTGCCACGCATTCTCCATCCCGGCCTCCCCAGCCATCCCCAGCACGCGCTTGCAATGCGCCAGATGGCCGCCTGCGGGCCCATCTTCGCCTTCTTCGTGGATGGCGGGCGGGCGCAGGCCATGGCGCTGCTCAATGCGCTGGAACTGATCGACATCTCCAACAATATCGGCGACAGCCGCTCGCTTATGACGCATCCCGCCACCACTACCCATCACAATATGGGGCCGGAAGGGCGCGCCGAAGCGGGTGTGGAAGAGGGCATGCTGCGCCTCAATGTCGGCCTGGAGGACGTGCAGGACCTTATCGACGATCTCGATCGGGCATTGACCGCCGTCGGGCTTTGACTAGCGTTGCGGGGGCAGGCCGCTTGAGGACCGCTGTCATGATGGACTCGCTTTTTCCCTATGCTGCGACCACGCACGATGTGACGGTGCGCGTGGTGGCGACGCTCGCACCCGAGAAATCCGAGCCCGATCAGGGACGCTGGTTCTGGACCTATCATATTCGCATCGAGAATGGCCGGACGGCGCCTGTGCAACTGCTCATGCGCCGTTGGATCATCAGCGACGGGCGCGGCGCGCTCTACCATCGCGAGGGCGAGGGCGTGGTCGGCGAGCAGCCGGTCATCCAGCCGGGCAGCAGCTATGACTACGTTTCCGGCTGCCCGCTGGCGACGCCCACGGGCTGGATGGAAGGGAGCTACATCATGCTGGGCGGCGATGGCAGCATGATGGAAGTGCACATTCCCCGCTTCGCGCTACTGGCCGGGACAATGCAGGGATGAAGCGCACACACCTGCCGCTCAACGGCCTGCGCGTTTTCGATGCGGCCGCCCGCCATCTGAGCTTCACGCGCGCCGCCGACGAGCTGGCGGTGACACCCGCCGCCGTGGGTCAGCAGATCCGTGCGTTGGAGGACATGCTGGGCGTGGTGCTGTTTCGTCGCACCCCGCGTGGGCTGGAGCTGACGGCGGAGGCCGAGGCCGGCCTGCCGGCGCTGCGCAATGCCTTTCTGGAGCTGGAGGAATCGGTGCGCGCCATGCAGGCGGGCCAGACCTCGCAGCATCTCACCATCGCCGCGCCCCGCGACTTCACGGCCAAGTGGCTCCATGCGCGGCTTGCCGCCTACGCGGCGAGCGAGGCGGGACTCCAGTTCCTGCTGGTCGCGGCCGACGAGGCGCTCGATTTCACCGAGGCCAATCTGGACCTCGCCATCCGCCTGGCCGATGGCCCGGGCGAGCATGAGGGGGTCAAGCTCGGCGAGGCGCGCTTCGTCACGGTCGCGGCGCTCGATGGCAAGGGAGCCGACGCGCCGATCGCCTGGCCGGGCTGCCCGGTCGAGGAGGGCAAGGCGGTGATGCGCGTCGCGGATGCCGGCCTCGCCATCGATGCGGCGGCGAGCGGCTTTGGCCGCGCCTGCGTGCCCGAGTTGCTGGCCCATGCGGATATCGAGGCGGGCCGGGTGGCCGTCGTCGGTGCGCCGCGCGGCGGGCAGGGCTATTGGCTCATCGCGCCGCTGCCCCAGTGGCGGCAGAAGAAGGTGAAGGCGCTGGTCGCGGCGCTCACCGCATGAGCGAAAAGGCGCCGTCCAGCCATGAGGAAGGCAAGATGACCGGCGAGCCCACGCATCGCATCCGCTTCGAGGATGGCGCCTTCCTGGCTCTCGTCCTCGTCGTCACCATTGCGTTCGGCATGGTGCTGCGGCCCTTTTTCGGCGCGATCCTCTGGGCACTCATCCTCGCCCTGCTGTTCGGGCCGCTCAACAAGAGGATCCTCGCGCGCTATCCCCGCCGGGAGAACACGGCCGCGCTGCTGACGCTGCTCGTCATCCTGCTCATTGTCATCATCCCGGCGATCCTGCTCACCGCCGCGCTGATCCAGGAGTTTCTGCTGGTCTACAACCAGATCCAGTCGGGCGAGATCAACATTCCGGTGATGTTCGAGAAGGCGATGGCCTCGCTGCCGCGCTGGCTCTCCTCCTGGCTTGCCTCGGCCGGCTGGACCGACTTTTCCACCGTGCGCGATTCGATCAGCGAGGGTCTCTCGGGTCAGGTGCAAACGCTGGCGGGCCGGGCGCTGCTTGTGGGGCAGGGGACGTTCAATTTCCTGCTGATGCTCGGCATCATGCTCTATCTTACGTTCTTCCTGCTACGGGATGGTGACGCGCTCCAGAGGCGCGTGGTCGGCGCCATCCCGCTTGAACGCCACCAGCGTGATGCAGTGGTGCGGAATTTCACGGTGGTGATCCGCGCCACGGTGAAAGGCAGCCTCGTCGTCGCCATTGTGCAGGGCATCATCGGCGGGTTGGTCTTCTGGGCACTGGGCATCAATGGCGCGCTGCTCTGGGGCGTGGTGATGGGGGCCTTCTCCCTCATCCCGGCCGTAGGCACGGGTATCGTCTGGGTGCCCGTCGCTTTCTATCTCTTCGCCACCGGCGCCTATATCAAGGGCGCCATCCTGGTCTTCTGCGGCGTGTTCGTGATTGGCCTCGTTGATAATTTCCTGCGCCCCATCCTGGTGGGACGCGATACGCGCATGCCGGATTATGTGGTGCTCATTTCTACGCTGGGCGGCCTGCAACTCTTCGGGGTGAGCGGCTTCGTCATCGGCCCGGTCGTCGCCGCTTTGTTCATCGGTACCTGGAACATCTTCACGCGCACCTGGCGCAAGCCCAGCCCGGACGGCACGGCGGAAACCATCGAGGTGCCGGCCCCGCCGAGGAAACGGCGGGGGCCGACGGGCAAAAGCGCGGTGAAACCGGGCTGACGTAGCGGCAGCTCGTGTCCTGCGCCGCACGACGCGACCTCCGTCATCTGGCTCTTGCTGTTCCCTGAGTTTCCGTCATCCCAGCGAAAGCTGGGATGATTTCCGGCGGAGATCCCAGCTTTCGCTGGGATGACGGCGTTTGCAGGGATAACGAGAGGCCCCGGATAACCGAGCGCAGTCTCCTGCTCAGCTCGTCGCGACGATTGGCGGCGCATCCTTGAACAGCGTACCGAAGGGATCGTCCTCCACCTCCGGCGCGGGTGCCTCGCGGACGGTCGCGCGGCGCATGTCGCGGCGCTCGCTCCAGTCGAAGCCGCCGCCGCGATGGTAGCAGGCGAGATTGTCCCAGATCACCATGTCGCCGACCGCATAGTCGACCTTGATCTGATATTTCTCCTGTGTGGCGAACGCGTTGAGTTCGTCGATGAGCGCCCGGCTCTCGTCCCAGTCCCAGCCGACCACGCGATAGCAATGCGCACCCAGATACAGGCACTTGCGGCCCGATCCTTCATGCACATGCACCATCTTGTGCACGGGCCGGTGGCGCTCCTCGATCTGTTCGCGGCTGATGTCCGCGCCCGCCTGCTTGCGCGACCACCACAGCGAATGCTCGCAATCAAGCCCTTCGATCCGGTCCTTCATGGCCTGCGGCAGGTCGTCATAGGCGCTGCGTGCGTCCGCGAAGCAGGTGGGGCCGCCGGAGGCCGGCACTTCCACCGCGCGCAGCATGGAATAGCTGGTGCGCAGGTCCATGAAGCTGCTGTCGGTGTGCCACAGCATGTCGCCCTTGCGGTAGCGCATGGCGGATTCGGCCCAGTTGATCTCGCCGTCCGGCCCCAGATTGCCGGCGTTGAACAGATAAAGGCGCGGTCGCCCGTCGCGCGGGGGAAGGCTCTCAAGATGACCGAAATTGCGGGCGAAGGCGACCTGGCTTTCATCGTCCAGACCGGTGTTGCGATACACGGTAACGCCCCACTGGTCCTGAAGCGCGATGAGCTGGCGGATCGTCGCCGCATCGAGCGGCTGGGATATGTCCACACCTGCGATTTCTGCGCCGAAACGCGGGCTGATGGGGGTGGCGGTGATCGTCATCGGCGTCTCTCCTTGGGCGGCCGGCAAGCGCGCTGGCCATGGCTTGTCGGGCTCCGTCCGGACTCCCTTATATAGGTAGCAAGCAAATCATGTCGACTCCGCCGTGAAACGCATGCGCATGTCCGCGCTGGAGGCCGTCACGCCGGTTGACTCGGTCCGGCCCACCAATAGAAAACGAAGGATCGCAGAAGGGCGCCGCCAGAGCGCCGCAGAGGAGACAAGGATGGCCGAGGCGCGGACATTGCCGGTGCGCAATCCCCGAACGGGCGTGGTGGACTTCATGCTGCCGGTCACGCCGGGCGCGGAGA
>DASRXY010000031.1:0-8783 GCA_035654035.1 Sphingobium sp.
ACGCCGATGCCCGAGATGATATTGGTGCCGCCGCGCGGCGCCTCGATGATCGCCTTGGCTTCGCCGATGCCCGCATAGGCCGGCACATTGTCCGGCAGCACAATCTGCGTGGTGCTGGGATGGAGGCCGATCAGCACCGTATCCGGCTTGAGAGTCAGCGTATCCGTCACCGAATAGAAGCCGCTCGGGAAATAGAGCACGCGATGCTTGTCAATAGCTGCCCGCAGCGCCGCCGTATCGTCGCTGGTGCCGTCGCCCTTCACGCCGAGATCGCGCACGTTCACCCACTCGCTCGTGGGCGGCAGATCGCGAATCACCTGCGCGGGCGCGGCCGGCAGGGAGGATAGGCCCTCGGCCTTGAAGCGCGTCTCGAAAGTGCCAGGCACGCCGAGGCCAGCCAGCGTCAGACCGTAGGTGAACTCGCCCACCTTGTAGGCGCCATCCCGGCCGACCGTCTTGCCGCTCTCGCGGAACCGCGCGAAGACAGGCGTGCGCGACGCGACGATATCCTGGAAGCCCACCTGCGTGTAGGCATTGTCTTCGTTGGAGACGAGCACGGCCGCCTTCGACACATTTTCGAAGCGCATGTCCTTGCCGAACAGCCAGTCGCCATAGCCCTTGTCGATCTCGATTCCGACAGGCGTGTTGCGGATCGAGACATTGGCCATGGTGAGCCCCGCCTCATGCTCGCGGATCGCGGCGTCGCGCTGCCCCTCGAACGTGGCGTCGAGCAGCGTGAACGACCAGGCCGGCGAGGGCTTTTCGGTCACGATGCCATAACGACCGCCCCGGAAATGCACGTCGCGAAACTCGTTGCCGGCCATGTAGACGCCCGCGAAGCCGGAGCCCACCTCGAAATTCATATGCTTGAGGAAGCCATGCTGGGCGACCCGGAAACGCACACCGACCGCCGCCGGATTACCCCGGCCGATCTTCACATCCACATTCATCATCGACGAATAGAAGGTGGCGGAATTGGCGTCGCGCACCTTCTTATCGCGCGGCACGATGTTGGGGACGGGCACGGGAACGTCGCCCACCGCATATTGATCGCCGCCCATGAACACGACCATGGCCGAAATGCCGCTCTGATAGCCCGGCGTATTGTCCGCCAGCAGCAGCACCGGCCGCGTCTGACCGATGCCGATCAGGCGTACGCCCAACGGCACCAGCAAGGTGCGGGTGATGCGATAGGTGCCCGAGGGCAGGAAGACGATGCCGTCCCGGCTATCCTTCCGGTAGGCGCGATCGAGCGCATCCTGAATCGCCGCGGTGTCGTCCGCCTTGCCATCACCCCTGGCATTGACAGTGATGGCAACGCCGTCCCGCGGCGGCGCAAGAAACACCGAGCCGGTGGCGGCGTTCGCCACGGCAGGCGCGCCCAGCGCCGCGAATGCGATTATGATACCCATCTTCATATTTTGGCAATGTAGCGCCAGCGACCGCGCTCGGCATCCACGACCAAGGTCGTATATGCAGGAAGGCGCCCGGCCCGATAGAGGATAAGCGGGCGCCGAGCGCGCCGGATTTCGTTCAATATGTGGCGCGTGGGTCTCACCCGAGCAGGTGGCCCCGACGAGAGGGCGACAAGGGTGAAGCACAGATCAGAGGCTCGACCGGAGCAGCCCGCCGCCATCATCGTGATGGGCGTGAGCGGCAGCGGCAAGAGCACGCTGGGCGCCCTGCTCGCCGATCAGCTCGGCTGCCCCTTCATCGAGGGCGACGAGTTGCATGATGCGGCGAGCGTGGCAAAAATGCGCAGCGGGAAGCCGCTCGACGATTCCGACCGCTGGCCCTGGCTCGACCGGCTCGCCATGGCGCTGCGTGAGTCGGCACTGGAGCACGGCCTGGTCGTGGCGGCCTGCTCAGCGCTCAAATATCGCTATCGTGAGCGGCTGAGCGCCGTCGCGAACGTCCCCCTCTCCTTCATCCTGCTGGAGACGGACCGCGAGGAGCTCTGGCGCCGGCTCGACAGCCGCAAGGATCATTACATGCCCGCGAGCCTGCTCACCAGCCAGCTCGACGCGCTGGAACGCCCGTCCGCCAATGAGCGCGCCCTCATCCTGGATTCCGCCTCCTCTCCCGAGGCGCTGTGCGAGGCCAGCCGCGCCTGGCTGGATATCTAGGCTCACTCCCCATTCTTTTCGGGCTCCCGCGCTCGTCGGAATCCAAGGACAGCTAAGCTGTTCGGCAAGGCGCCATGCCTTGCCGCGCAGGCCGCCGCTCGGCAAGCGCCGCCTCCCTCAAACACAAAAAAGGGCGACCACGCGGGGGGTGCGTGGCCGCCCGCTTCGCCCGCCTTTACGGCGAGCGAAGGCGCGTGCTTCAGGGTTTCACCGAATAAAGCGCATGATGCGTCAGAACGAACAGCGTGCGCCCATCCTTGCCGCCGAAGAGCAACTGGAGCGGCCGCTCCGGTACGTCGATCTGCCCGGCCGGCGTGCCATCGGCGCCATAGACGAACACCTGGCCGTTCGCGACATAGACGCGTCCATCCGGGCCCTGCACGACACTCTCGCCGCCGCGATTGGCAAAGGGCTTGAGATCGGTGATCGCGCCGCCCTGGCCGAGCGTGCCGCTATAGGTGGTGATCTGCGAGCCGTTGGTGACGAACACGCGGTCGCCCGGCTTGGCCTTCAGGAAGCCATAGGTCTGTAGGGCGTTATTCCAGCGCCAACCCAGATGATTGGGCGGGCCCTGCTCGAAGGTGCGATAGGCCGGCAGCACCAGGCTCCCGTCTGGCGAGACATATTCGGCGCTATTCTGAACCGCCGCGTCGCGGACGAACATCTCGCCCAGCGTGGTAAAATGGTCTGTCGCGGGATCATATTGATCCTTGAACTCGCCATTGTTCCAGTAGTTGACCGGGATCGCCACCGCCGCGCCGGTGCGGGCCTGCACGGGGGTCTGGGGGATGACCGTCAACTGTTCGGGCGACGTGCCCGGCTTGAAGGCATAGACCGTCCCTTCAGGCCCATCCGAGGAGAGCACGATGATATTGCCCGAATTGTCGATGGCGAGGTTGACCGGATCGAGCGGGCTGTCGCGCTCGACGGAAAGCCCCTGGTCCTCGCTCCAGCCATAAATGCGGTGGAACTTCTTCTCGACGAAATAGAGCTTGCCCTGCGCGTCCACGGCGCCGCCCGAAATCGACCAGAAGCGATCGGCCAGCTTCGTAACCTGTGGCCCCTGCGCCGCCGGCTTCTCCGGCTTGGCTGGCACGTCGAGCAGCGTGAATTCACGCTCGCGCACTTCTAGCTGGCTGGTCCGGTCGTAGATGGCGTTTTCATAGGGGAACTTGCTGGCGCGCAGGAACGTGCCGCAGCCCTTCTTGTCGCACGCGCCGAGGCCGCTCTCCGCATTCACATGCACGTTGCGGAAGCGGATATCGCTCGAATTCTCCAGCACCGCCGCCGCATGAGCCGGCTTGTAGGTGCGCGTCACGCGATAGCCGTGATAGTTGGCGACGAGGATGTTGCTGGAATTCTGGATTTCCAGGCTGATCGTATCCGGCCCCTCGCCCACTTCCTCTTCTGTCTGCGGCGCATAGAGCGCCCAGTTCTTCACGCGATTGAGGCCGATCTCGCGTCGGACATGATGTTCGGCGGAAAGCTGCATCACACGGCCGGGTGTCTCGGTGTCGGAAATATAGAAACCGGTCTGCGCATAGGTGTTGACGGCCCACACATTGGTGAAGGTGCCGCCGCCCCCGTCCGTCACCCAGAAGCTGGGATATTGCGCATCCCAGCGCTTGCGCGGGTCCGCGTCGCCGGCATGGTAGGGATCGTAGGGATTGAACCGGGTGCCGTCCGGCAGGAACGTGCCGTGCCCGCCCTGGATCTTGACGTCCTCCACCAGCGAATGCTCGCCCGCCTTCCACAGCAGGGCCGTGGCGCGCGGGTTGATGCCGCCGGTGAACAGGCTCACGCCCGAGAGCATGGCCGCGCCGCCCTTGGCCGAGGCGACGAGCGCCTTCGGAGCGCCCACGCCCTGATAGCCCGGCGTCTCGTCCGGTAGGCGGATCTGCGTCGTGCTGGGGTGCAGGCCCACCAGCACCGTGTCGGGCTTGAGGCGCAGCGTATCCGTCACCTTGTAGAAGCCGCTCGGCAGATAGACGACGCGATGCTTGTCAATCGCTGCCTGGATCGCCGCCGTGTCATCGGTCGTGTCATCGCCCTTGGCGCCAAGCGTACGCACGCTCACCCATTCGGTGGTGGGCGGCAGCGGCGTCACATAGGGTTTGCCGCGTGCCGGCAGCGCCTTCAGCCCCTCGGCGGCAAAGCGCGCCTCATATTTGTCACCGGACTTGCCGAGGCCGGGGACCGTCAGGCCGTAGGTGAACTCGCCCACCTTGTAGGTGCCGGCCTGCCCCACCGTCTTGCCGCTGTCGCGGAAGCGCGCGAAGACCGGAGTCTTGCTGGCGATGGTGTCGAGGAAGCTGACCTGGGTGAAGGCGTTGTCCTCATTGGAGATGATGACGCCGGCCTTCGAGACATTCTCGAAGCGCACGTCGCGGCCGAACAGCCAGTCACCATAGCCCTTGTCGATCTCGACGCCGACAGGCACGTCGCGGAAGGTGACGTTGAGCAGCGTCAAGCCCGCCTCATGCTCGCGGATGCCCGCGTCGCGCTGACCCTCGAAGGTCGAATCGGCGAGCGTGTACGACCAGGCCGGCGACGGCTTCTCGGTCACGATGCCGTAGCGCCCGCCCTTGAAGTGCAGGTCCACCGCCTCGTTGCCGACCATGTAGACGCCGGCGAAGCCGGAGCCGATGTTGAACTCCATATGCCGCAGATAGCTATGCTGCGCGGCGTGGAAGCGGATGGCCGCGGCGGCGGGATTGCCCTTGCCGATCTCGAAGTCGACGTTCGCCATCGCCGAATAGAAGCTGCCGGGATTGGAATCGGCCACGTCATCCCGCGCGGGCACCACGCCCTGCACCGGCGAGGCGATCCGGAAGTTCGGATTGGCCGGGCCGGGATCGCGACCGGAATAGACCACCATGTTCTTGACGCCGCTCTGGAAGCCCGGCGTGTTGTCGGGCAGCACCAGCACCGGGCGCGTCTTGCCCACGCCGAAGATGCGCGTGCCCGGCGCGACGATCAGCGTGCGCGTGATCTTGTAGCGGCCCGAGGGCAAATAGAGGATGCCACCTGCACCCCGGCTCGCGGCGGCATCGATGGCGGCCTGGAGCGCGGCGGTGTCGTCGGCCTTGCCGTCGCCCACGGCCTTGGCGACGATCGCCTTGGGATCGTCCGGCGCGGTGAGATAGACGGACGGACCGGCCCAGGCCGGCGCACTCGCCAGGCAGGTGCCGGCGGCCAGCAGGGCTGTGGTCAGGATGTGATGGCGGCGGTTCATTTCCCCTCCTTCCAGGTTCGATGGCGTCGTCATTCGACTGCCTTCAATGGGTCGGCATTTTATCGAGGCATAAGCGATGGGTGGCCTCGCCGCACCCGCGACCAAGGTCGCAATTGCCCGAGGCGTTCAGGGCATCAGCCGGCGGCGGCCCTGCAGGAGATGCCAGCGCATCGCCACGGCCGCGCCATCGGCGTCCTGCAGGCGGATCGCCTCCACAATCATCTCATGCTCGCTCAGCATCGCGCCAATGGCCTCGGGCGGCCGTGAGCGGGAGATGTCCACGCCGGCGCGCATGATCCGGTCCACTTCGCGGTACATATGATCGAGCGTGGAGACGAAGGCCGGGTTGGCCGTCGCCAGGGC
Source organism: Sphingobium sp. (assembly GCA_035654035.1). Taxonomy (GTDB): domain Bacteria; phylum Pseudomonadota; class Alphaproteobacteria; order Sphingomonadales; family Sphingomonadaceae; genus Sphingobium. The sequence continues at coordinate 5,725 of DASRXY010000031.1, forward strand.
AATGGAACGATGGAGCGCCATGTCCTCCAGATGCGCCGGGCCACTGGAGAGCAGCGCGTCGCGCAGATTGGCCCAGGCCTTTTCGATGGCGTCCATCTGTGTGGTCGAACGGCGCATGGCGGCGAGCCGCGCCGCTTCCGTCTCGACCACGAAGCGCACTTCGTAGCTGCCCAGCGTCGCGGAAAGATCGTCGAGCGACATATGCGCGCCCAGTCGCTCCGAGGGCCGGCTCTTGACGAATGAGCCCGATCCGCGCCGTGCCTCGGTGATGCCGTCCGACGCCAGACGAATGAGCGCCTCGCGCACCACGGTACGCGACATGCCGAAGCTGGCGGCGAGCTGCGCCTCGGAGGGCAGCCGGTCGCCGACGTCCAGCTTGTCGGTCTTGATGATCTCGACGATCCGCGAATAGGCCTTGTCGGCCAGCCTGCCCTCGCTCATCGCCGGGCGTCGGTGCAGGATTGTTGCCGAACCATGTCTCACAGCAAATAGCTCCCCAGCATCACAAAGACCAGTCCGGCAACCGAAATGACCGTTTCCAGCACGGACCAGGTGCGGAAGGTATCGGCCGTGCTTGTACCGAGATAACCGCGCACCAGCCAGAAGCCCGGATCGTTCACATGGCTGAAGAAGACCGAGCCGCAACCGATTGCGAGCACGACCCATTCCGGCGACACGCCGCTCGCCGCGACGAGGCCGGGCACGACACCCGCCGTGGTGATGGTGGCAACCGTCGCCGAGCCCGTGGCCAGGCGTACGCCGACGGCGATCAGCCAGGCGAGCAGCAGCGGCGAGATGACCTCCGCCGTCGCCAGCCGCGCCAACAGGTCGGAAAGGCCGGCTTCGACCAGCACCTGCTTGAGCGAACCGCCCGCGCCGATGGCGAGCAGGATGGCGCCGGCCGGAGCAACTGCCTCGGTCCAGATGGAATCCTGCAAGACCGCGTCGCCAATGCGGCGGCCGAACAGCAACGGCAGCGCGACGAGGTTGGCGATCAGCAGCGCCAGCACCGGATTGGAGGCCGCCTTGAGCCACACGAAATGTGCGGCCACAGCCTCCGGCAGCAGCGGGATGAACTGGCCGAGCGCAATGAGCAGAACCGGCAGCAGCACCACGACGAGCGCAGCGGTCTTGCTGGGCGCGCCGCTCGCTTCGCTCGGTGGCTCGAATTCGGGCAGGTGGATCGGGATATTCTTGCCGATCACCCGCGCGAGCAGCGGGCCCGAGACGATGCCAGTAGGGATGGCGACCATCAGGCCGTAGAACATGGTCCGCGCAAGATTGGCGTCCAGCGCGTCCACCGCCAGCAGCGGCCCGGGATGCGGCGGCACCAGCGCGTGGGCAATGGAGAGGCCCGCCAGCGCCGGCAGCAGCAGTTGCAGCTTGGCGGCATCGCTGCTGCCGCCTCCGCCCTTCGCCTTGCCGAGGTTGACGGCGACCGCCGCCACGATGGGCAACAGCAGCACCAGGCCGGTCTCGAAGAACAATGGCAGGCCAATCAGCAGTGCCACGAACAGGCTGACCCAGGGCGCGGTGCGGTTGCTGGTGAAGCGCAGCGCGCCCATGGCCAGCGCGCTCGCGCCGTTGGAGATTTGCAGCATGGCGCCCAGCGAGAGGCCCAGCGCAACGACCAGGCCAGTGCCGCCCAGAATGGAGCCGGCACCCTGTTCGACAGCTTTGGCCGTCTCCGCGAGGGGAATGCCCGCAAGCGGCCCCACCAGGAATGCACCGCACAGCAGGCCGACAAAGGGGTGTAGGCGCCCTTTGGTGATGAGCAGGATCGACAGCGCGATGCCGCTCACCGCCGCCACGACAAGGCGGATATCTTCAGGGCTCATGATGCTGAAAAGCCGTAGGTTCGAGTAACAGCTTCTCTGTGCGCGCCCCACGGGCCACGATCATGCCTCATTCACCCTCCCGCTTATGTCTCTCGATTCCGTCTCCTGCCAGAAATCCGCACGGGAGACTAGACAAATCAGTATACAATATGCAAAAACCTGTCTAACCGGTCTTGAATTGGTCAGACAGCTTTGCGTATGCTTGCACTCGACACAAGGGGGTATCCGCACGTTGAAGGGGCCAAAATACCGGCAGAAGCGAATAGCCGCCATTTGACTGCACAGGGAGAGAGACGTGAGCGTGCATCAAATCAATGAACTGGTTCTCGACCGCGGCAGGCCGCCCATGGCCACCGGCTCGGACACTGAAAAACTGACCCCGACTCAGCTCCGCGTTCTCCAGGGCGTCCATCTCGGCCTCGCCAACAAGCAGATCGCCTTCGACCTCGGCATTGCCGAAGCGACGGTCAAGGCGCACATGACCGCGCTGATGCGCAAGCTCAATGTCCGCAACCGCACGCAGGTCGCGCTGCTCGCCGAAAAGATGGACTGGCTCCAAGCGTCCTGATCCGCCCCCACGTCCCCTTGCGCGCGCACTCTGCCGCTCTCTGAATCGCCCCGCCTACGCCGATCCAAGGCGTTTGCTTTGGCTGTGTAACATGTTAGGCTCTTCGGGTTGTGACTTGTCACGGTCAGCCTGGCGATCTTCCATGACCTTCAGACCGGCCCCGAGCCCTCCAAACGACCATCGCCTTTTCCGCGAACCCTTTGCTGCGCCGGCTCGCCAGCGTCGTGACATTGCTCACGCGGCGCGCGAATCCCGGCAAAGCCGTCATCGCATCGTGACAAGACGGGCGGCGCCGCGCCCCGCCCCCTCACTTTCTCCTCTTTTTTCGATAGCAACGCCGGCACCGGGCCGGCCCATCCTCCAATGCCAGGAGAGCGCCATGACTGACCTGCCCCTTCTCTCCCGACGCTCTGTCGTGCGCGGCGGCGCGCTCGGCATGGCGGCGCTCACCGCCGGGGGATTGCTACTCCCCGGCCGGGCCGCCGCACAGGACGCCATCACCAAGCCCATTCCCTCGTCGGGCGAGCGCCTGCCGGTCATTGGCCTTGGCACCAACAGCTACAGCGTGGAAGGCACCGAGCAACTCGCCGAGCTTCAGCAGGTGCTCGAAGCGCTGCTCCAGCAAGGCGGCTCGGTGGTCGACACGGCCCGGG
>DASRXY010000032.1:0-5590 GCA_035654035.1 Sphingobium sp.
AGCGACCTGCTTATCCTCGAAGTCACGGGCCTGGAGGCAGAGCGCCGCGAACGCGCCGTGTTCGAGCGGCTGGGCCGTTCACCGGACCTGCCGCCGGTCGCTGCCCGTCTTGATGATGCCACTGGAGAGACCCGGCTCGCCGCCTTGCGCAAGGCCGCGCCGGAGGTGCTGGCCGATCTTGACGGCTATGAAAGCTGGGCGGCCGCGCTGCTCGTCAACGCCGCCGCCACACGCGGCCTCTCTCAGGCCGAGGCGCCCGAAGAGCGGTTAGCGGCGCTGTTCCGCGCGGATGGCCGCGCGGTTCGGGGGCTCGAGATGATCGAGGACCAGCTCGGCGCGTTCGATGGCCTGAACGAGGCCGATCAGCACGCGCTTCTCGCCCAGGCGCTGGCCGAGGCCGACGAGGCTCCGCGGCAGCTCGCCCGCCTCCATGCGCGCTGGGCGGCCGGCGATCTGCCCGCGCTGGAAGCGCTGTTCCTGGCGCCGCTCGAGCGCACCCCGCATCTGCGCGCGGCCCTGATCGACCGGCGCAACGCGCTCTGGGCCGAGCGGATCGACGCGCTGCTGCGCCGGGAAGGTAAGCGGCCCTTCATTGCCGTGGGCGCCGGGCATATGCTTGGCACAGGCGGACTGCCGGCACGGCTGGCGGCGGCGGGATGGCAGGTAGAGCGCATCCAGTGAGCGTGCCGGGGCTCTGCCTGGGGTCCCTCCTCCCAGCTCCATCCCCGCCGCCCCTTGCCTTAGCACCGCTTTGCCGCTATGCGCGCCGCCTCTCGTCATGGTCATCCCTGGAGGCGTGACGGAGAATTTTGAACTTTAAACACTGCTTTTGGAGACACGCAAATGAGCGACATGCTTGCGCTGTCGGCCGAGGCACGCGATCGGGCAGGCAAGGGAGCCTCCCGCGCTCTCCGCCGTGAGGGCCGCGTTCCCGCCGTCATTTATGGCAACAATGAAGAGCCGCAGTCCATCCACGTCGAGGAGAAGATCCTCGTCAAGCTGCTGGGCACCGGGATTTTCTTCAATTCGGTGGTCATGGTCGAGATCGGCGGCAAGAAGGTCCGCACGCTCCCCAAGGACGTTGCCTTCCATCCCGTGACGGATCGCCCGCTCCACGTCGATTTCCTGCGCGTCTCCGAGCACGCCAAGGTGCAGGTCAACGTGCCTGTGGTCTTCGAGAACGAAGAAGCGGCGCCGGGCCTCAAGCGTGGCGGCGTGCTCAACGTAGTGCGCCACGAGCTTGAGCTGATCTGCGACGCGGCCTCCATTCCGGATAACATCCCCATCGACCTTACCGGTTTCGATGTGGGCGAGTCGATTCACATCAGCCATGTGAAGCTGCCTGCCGGCGCCGAGCCGACGATCACGGATCGCGATTTCACCATCGCCACCATCGTCGCTCCGTCCGCGCTCAAGTCGAGCGAAGGCGACACGACCAAGGATGACGGCGAAGGCGAAGGCGAGGAGTAATCCTCTCCGGCGGGAGGAGCGCAATCATGCAATTATGGGTTGGCCTGGGCAATCCGGGGCCGTCCTATGCGCTCCACCGGCACAATGTCGGCTTCATGACGGTCGACGTCATCGCCGACGTCCATGGCTTCTCGCCACCGAAAAAGCAGTTCCAGGGCTGGTTCGCCGAAGGGCGGATCGGCCCTGAGAAGATTCTGCTGCTCAAACCCGCCACCTTCATGAACGAGAGCGGCCGGTCCATTCGCGCCGCGCTCGATTTCTACAAACTGGCGGCCGAGGACGTGACCGTCTTCCATGACGAGTTGGACCTCGCGCCGATGAAGGTGAAGGTGAAACGCGGCGGCGGCACCGCCGGCCACAATGGCCTGCGCTCCACCGAGGCGCACATCGGCAATCCCTTTCGCCGCGTGCGCATCGGCATCGGTCATCCCGGCCACAAGGACCGGGTGCACGGCTATGTGCTGGGCAACTTCCACAAGAGCGAGATGGATGCGCTTGCTACCATGCTCGGCGCCATCGCGGCGGAAGCCGAATGGCTCGCACGGGGCGACGATGCCCGCTTCATGAGCGACGTCGCGCGGCGCATGGCGGACGACTGATCGCGCCGGCACTGCAAGCCAACCGCGAGGGTCTCGCAAAAGTTTCTCTCATAAAGAGGAAAGCCGGTGCTCTCGGGAAAGCAGGAGCCCAGCGCTCAACCGACACACCTCGGCGCTAGAGGCTGAGCAACCGAACGGGCGCGATCAATGCCCAAGGGAGCCGATATGCAAGCCGCAGCCAGCCCGGAACAACAAGGAAAACGTTTCGCAAAGATTGGTGCGGATGGTCGGACTCGAACCGACATGTATTGCTACGGCGGATTTTGAATCCGCTGCGTCTACCATTTCGCCACATCCGCGCCGAGGCGCCAAGAGCGCCGCCTATAAGCGAGCCCCGGCGACATTCCAAGACGCAAGCGGTTGGTGTCCTACATTTCGCGCGTCATGCCCCTTTGGGCATTGCGAATTCTCCCCGAAAAGGTGCACCACGCCGGTTGCGCCTGCCGAACCTCCGCTATAAGGGCGGGGGCGGTGCAGCCTGAATCATGATCCCTTCCCGGGGAAAGGCGTTGCATTGCCCGTGAAATCCACGACTCTCCTTCTCTTTGGCGCCACGGGCGATCTTGCCCACCGGATGCTTTTTCCTTCGCTTTACAATCTTCTGGTCGATGGGCTGTTGCCCACGCCGTTCAATATCGTCGCCTCCGGCCGCACGGAAATGGACGATGCGGCGTTCCGCGAAACAATCGCCCAGGCGCTACGCACCTATCTGCCGGCCGAGATGTGCAGCGAAGAGCGGATCGCGCAATTCCTCGCGACGATCATCTATTGCCCGGTCTCGGCTGGTGACGAAACCCAGTTTGCGGCGCTCGCCAAGCGGGCGCGCACCTTGGGGGACGGGCCCATTGCCGTCTATCTCTCCACGCCCCCTGCCCTGTTCGCGCCCACCGCGCAGGGCCTCGCCAAAACCGGACTGGTGAACGCCACCACGCGCATCGCGATGGAAAAGCCCATAGGGCAGGACCTCCCCTCCTCCCGCGAGGTGAATGACGGCATTGGCGCGCTGTTCGCGGAGGGGCAGATTTTCCGCGTCGACCATTATCTGGGCAAGGAGACCGTGCAGAACCTCATGGTCCTGCGTTTCGGCAACCGGATGTTCGAGCCGCTGTGGAACGCCACTGCCATCGACCATGTCCAGATCACCGTGGCCGAAACCGTGGGGCTGGAAGGCCGCGTTTCCTATTATGACGGCGTCGGCGCGCTGCGCGACATGGTGCAGAACCACATGCTCCAGATCCTCTCCATCATCGCCATGGAGCCGCCGGCGCGGATGGATGCGACCGCCGTGCGCGACGAAAAGGTGAAGGCCCTGCGCTCGCTGCGCCCCATGGATGCCGAGAGCGTGCGCACCCACAGCGTGCGGGGGCAATATCGCGACGGCGCGGTGAAGGGCAAACTCGTCGCGGGCTATCTGGACGAGCTGGGCAGGCCCTCCGATACCGAGACGTTCGTGGCCTTGAAGGCCCATATCGACAATTGGCGCTGGACCGGCGTGCCCTTTTACCTGCGCACCGGCAAATGCTTGCCCAACCGCCAGTCGGAAATCCTCATCCAGTTCAAACCCGTTTCGCACAGCATCTTCAAGCGACGCGGCGCGGGTGGCACGCTCGAGCCCAACCGCCTCATTATCCGCCTCCAGCCCGAGGAGAGCATCCGCATGGTGCTGATGGCCAAGCGGCCGGGGCTGGACCGCGAGGGCATCAAACTGGAGGAAGTAGGGCTGGACGTCAGCCTCACCCATCATTTCGCCGGGGACCGGCGCCGCATTGCCTATGAGCGCCTGCTGCTCGACCTGCTGGAAGGTGACGCGACGCTGTTCGTGCGCCGCGACGAGGTGGAAGCACAATGGACCTGGATCGATTCCATCGTCCAGGGCTGGCAGGAAAGCGGCCAGAAGGTCGTCCCCTATGCCGCGGGCACCTGGGGACCCTCGGCCGGCATCGCCCTAATCGAGCGCGACGGAGCAAGCTGGTATGACTGAACTGAACGACACTCTCGCTCGCGTGACGCGCCGCATCATCGAGCGCAGCGCACCCACGCGCGGCCGTTATCTCGATCTCATCAAGCGCGGGCGCGATGCCGGCACGAACCGCACGATGCTGAGCTGCGGCAATCTGGCGCACGCCTTCGCGGCCTCGGGTGACGACAAGCCTGCGATCCGCGCCGGTAACGCGCCCAACATCGGCATCGTCACCGCCTATAACGACATGCTCTCGGCGCATCAGCCCTATGGGCGCTATCCAGAGGCGATCAAGCTGGCCGCGCGCGAAGTGGGCGCGACAGCGCAGGTTGCCGGCGGCGTCCCGGCCATGTGCGACGGCGTGACGCAGGGCCAGGCGGGCATGGAGCTTTCGCTCTTCAGCCGCGACACCATTGCGCTCGGCACCGCGGTCGCGCTCTCCCATGCGATGTTCGAGGGCGCGCTGATGCTCGGCATCTGCGACAAGATCGTGCCGGGCATGCTCATCGGCGCGCTACGCTTCGGCCACCTGCCGGTCATCTTCGTGCCGGCCGGGCCCATGCCCTCCGGCCTGCCCAACAAGGAGAAGCAGCGCGTCCGCCAGCTCTATGCGGAAGGTAAGGCCGGCAAGGCCGAGCTGCTCGATGCCGAATCCGCCAGCTATCACAGCCCCGGCACCTGCACCTTCTATGGCACGGCCAATTCCAACCAGATGATGATGGAAGTGATGGGCCTGCACATGCCCGGTGCCGCCTTCGTCAATCCGGGCACGAAGCTGCGTGCCGAACTGACCCGGGCGGCCACCCACCGCGTCGCCGCCATTGGCTGGGACGGAGAGGATTATCGCCCGCTGGGCCTCTGCATCGACGAGAAAGCCATCGTCAACGCCGCGATCGGCCTGCTGGCCACCGGCGGCTCGACCAATCACGCCATCCACCTGCCTGCCATTGCGCGCGCGGCCGGCATCCTCATCGACTGGACCGATCTGGCCGAGCTGAGCGCCGCAGTCCCCCTGATCGCGCGCGTCTATCCCAACGGGCCGGACGATGTGAACCATTTCCACGAGGCCGGGGGCATGGCGTGGATCATCTCGGAGCTGCTGCGCCATGGCCTGCTCCACCGCGACGTGCGCACCGTCGCGCGCGCCGACCTCGCCGATTATGGCCGCACGCCCATGCTGGTGGACGACGCGCTGGTCTGGGATCAGCCGCCTACCCAGCCCGCCAACGACGCCATTTTGCGCCCGGTCTCCAATCCGTTCAGCGCGGACGGTGGCATGAAGCTGCTCTCGGGCAATCTGGGGCGCTGCATCATGAAGACCAGCGCTGTCGACTCCGCGCGCTGGACCATCGAGGCGCCGGCGCGCGTCTTTTCGGATCAGGATCAGGTTCTTGCCGCCTTCAAGGCCGGCGAACTGGACCGCGACGTGGTGGTCGTCGTGCGCTTTCAGGGCCCCCGCGCCAACGGCATGCCGGAACTGCACAAGCTGACGCCGCCGCTGGGTGTGCTCCAGGATAAGGGCTTCCGCATCGCGCTGGTTACGGACGGGCGCATGTCCGGC
>DASRXY010000033.1:0-8151 GCA_035654035.1 Sphingobium sp.
TACCTTGACATCCGACGCGGCGGACGTTTGCGAGCGCGGCGTCACAGTTTCCCGCGCCGGCGGAGGAGCTGCCTCGGCAGCAGCCGGAGTGCGCTTGGCCTGGACGGGTGCGGTCGCAGGCGTCGATGCGCTGGCCGAGTCGCTCTCTTCCGAAACGGGCGGGAGCGGCTGCGTGACCTCGGTCGCCGCGCTGGGCGGCGGCATGACGATCTGCGGCGGCTGGGCGGCCTGCGGCTGCACCGGCAAAGCCGGCGTCGGGAGCGGCACGGCGCTGGGGGCGGGGTCGGTCGGCGCGGGTGGCTGCGGTGCGGCCGCCGCGTCGGCCGGCAGCAGCTGTGCGGCGGCGGGAGAGGTTGCAAAAGCCAGAGCCGCGACAATCGCGACCATGGCGGGGCGGTTCGATGTCAATCCATGTGTCATAGCCTGGTGTAAACCCGGCACGCGCCGCCATCGTTCCAATCCGCCAAATATCGCTAAGGCAACACGAGCCTTTCCCGGGACGAATCGAAGGAGCAACTACGGCCCCAAAAGCGTCTATTCTGAAAGGATTGACGGCCGAAAAACACGACTTGATGTCGTCTCAGCCTATACTTCTTTTTACTTTCTTCCCTCGCGTTCGAGCAGGGCCTTCTTGCGCTCTAGCCCGTAGGCATAGCCACCCAGGCTGCCATCGCGCCGCAACACGCGGTGACAGGGAACGAGCACGGCGAGATCGTTGTCGCCACAGGCTGTGCCCGCCGCTCGCACGGCCGCCGGACGGCCCACGGCGGCCGCGATGTCGCTATAGGTCCGCGTCTCGCCGGACGGGATGGCGCGCAAGGCGGCCCAGACCGCCTGCTGAAAGGCCGTGCCGGCCACGTCGACCGGCAAGTCCGCCGGCCGTGCGGGATCGTCGACCAGCGCCACGACGCGCGCCACAAGCGCCGCGAAGGCCGCATCGCCCGGTTCGATCCGCGCGTGCGGGAAGCGCGCGCGCAATGCCGCCTCATCCTCGTCGAAGCTGATGCGACACAGGCCCTGGTCCGTCGCCGCGACCAGCAGCGAACCGAGCGTGCTCTGCGCCACGGCGAAGCGGATGGTCTTGCCCGCTCCGCCCTTGCGCCAGGCTGTGGGACTCATGCCCAGCCGCCCGGCGGCATCGGCATAGGCGCGGCTGGGCGCCGCATAGCCCGCATCGTAGATGGCGTCGGTGATTCGTCCTTCCTGCGCGAGGGCCTGCGCCAGCCGGTCCGCCCGCAGTGCGCGGGCATAAGCGGCCGGGGAAACGCCGAGCTGGCGCGTGAAGAGGCGTTGAAAATGATGCTGCGCATAGCCCACCAGCCCAGCCAGCGCTGCCAGTGTAGGAGCGCCCTCTCCGGACGCGACGCCGGCCTCAATGAGCGCGACGGCGCGGTCGACCGCCGCCCGATCCCTCCCCACATCGTCCGGCCGGCAGCGCAGGCAGGGCCGGTAGCCCCGGTCGCGTGCCGTGGCGGCGTCGGGCCAGATCTCGACATGCGCGCGATGCGGTCGGCGTGCCGGGCAGCTCGGCTTGCAGTAGATGCCGGTAGTGCGCACCGCCACCACGAAGCGCCCGTCCATGGCGCGGTCGCGCGCCTCGAATGCGGCCAGTGCTCTCGCTTCGTCGATTTCGCTCTGCGGGTGCGTCGTCATCCGTCCGGCCTTTCCTGTGGCCCGCCCCCATGTCGGGCAGTGATGCCTGCGACACAAGCCCTAAGCCGAATCGACCGCCGCCGCTTCCCATCGCTTGCGTTCAAACCCGCGCGCTCTTCCACCGGCGCCGGAGTCCTTCTATGAGAGGCGCCCATGACCCTGCGCACTCGCGTCCGCTCCTCATCGCTCCGCCTGCTGCGGGCCATGCTCCTCATGCTGGTGCTGCTGACGCCGGGGACGCTGCACGCCGATGCCCAAGATATCGCCGCCGCCTCGCGCAGCGTGGTGCGCGTGGCACTGGTCGCGACCGATGGAGAGAGCGCCTATTTCGTCGGGCATGGCAGCGGTGTCGTCGTCGCGCCCGGGCGCGTCCTCACCAACGCCCATGTCGTGGAAGTGACGCGCACCGAGCAGAACATCGTCATCGGCATCATCCCGGCAGAAGGTTCGCGCAGCTTCGGCGGGCGTGTCGTCGCTTATTCGCCGGGCAACGATCTGGCCCTCATCGCCTTCGACGCGAATGCCTATCTGCCCGTTGCCACATTCTTTACCGGTGTCCCGGAGGACGGGCAGCAGGTGACGGCCATCGGCTATCCCGGCTCGGTCGACCGCGCGCAGGGCATGAACCTGGAAGACATCATCCACCCGATGAGCCCAGTGCGCACCACCGGCACCGTTTCGGCGGGCCGCGCCTCCAAGCAGTTCGATACCGTGCTGCACACCGCGCCGCTCGCCTCGGGCAACAGCGGCGGACCGCTGGTTGATGAGTGCGGCCGGGTGCTGGGCGTCAACAGCTTCGGCTCCGTCTCGGACGGCAATGACGCGGAATATGGCTTTGCCGTCTCCGACCGGGAGATTGCCGGCTACCTGCGCAAGGCCGGCGTTCAGCCCCAGCGCTCGATCGAGCCCTGCCGCTCGCTGGCCGAGATCGAAGCGGCGCAGAAGATCGCGGACGAGCAGGCCCGGGCGCAGGCCGCCGCGCGCGCCAGCCAGGAAGAAATTGCCGCGCGCGAGGCCGCCATTGCCGAGCGCGAGCGTGCCCAGCAGCATGTGATCGCGCGGCGCGAGAACATGATGGCGCTGGCCGCGCTGCTGCTGCTCGGCGGCACCGTGGCGGGCGGCGCCGCTTTCTTCGATGCCTCGCGCGGCGGCGCGCGCGTGAAGCTGCTCGCCGCAGTCGCTGGGCTGTTGGTGCTGGCGGCGATTCTCGCCTTCCTGCTGCGCCCCAGCTTCGACAGCGTCGGCAGTATCGACGCGGCGGATAATGCCGCCGGCGCGGACAACACCGCGGACAATGCGACAGCTACGGCCGCCTCCAGCGCACATGTAGGCGACAATCTCTGCCGCATCGATATGGCGCTGAGCCGCATCACCGTCTCGGACACCGCCGACGTGCCGTTCCATTGGAACGGCCAGGGCTGCCTCAACGGCCAGACCCAGATGGTGCGCGATGGCAGAGGCTGGACGCGGACGATCGTCCCCAACACCGAAGCGTCCGTCTCCGTCCGCCGTTTCGATCCGGCAAGCGGCACCTACCGCTCCGACAAATATCTGGTGAGCGCGGATGTTGCCGAGCAGGCCCGTGCCCTGCGCGCCAGCCTGTCGTGGAGCGGCTGCACGGCCGATCCACAACGCTTGGCTGAACTGAGCCGTCTCCAGGGCGAGATCGCAATGCTGCTGCCCAGCCAGCCCAATGAGCGGCTCGTCTATCATTGTGCACTCAGCCGCGCGCCCGCGCCGCCGGCCGCAACAGCAGACGAGCACTGAGGCCTGGCCGATTAAGAGAAGGGTCAGTGCTCTTGCGAAGGCAGGAGCCAAAGGCAGAGCAGCAGTTCAGTGCGCCCCGGAACCCCGCCTGCGCAAACGTACCGGATCGGCTCAACCAACCATGGAATAGAGGCACAACACCGCCCCGCCCCAAAAGGGGGCAGGCGAAGCGCACGGTTTGCTTTGCGGCGGAGCAGCCCGGCGCCAAGCCAGCGCGAAGCCGCCACCATCAGCACCAACTCGCCGGCTCCGGCATCTTCCTTCATGAGGCTGCCTCCGTGGCGCACGAAGCCGAATGCAAGATGGCCAACGCTCGTTAACGTTTTTGCCGGGCCGCCATGGCGCCCGCATCCCCGCACAGGCGCAGTCCTGCTTCGCCTTCGAGACGGCCGACGGACGCAATCGGGTTGCATCGCAGCACGGCGCCTGCTAACCGCCCCCGCGTGTCAGGAGGGTGCGCGTGCCGCTGCCCTCCTTTTTGACGCACATTCAGTTTCGACGATGAGAGGCAGAGACGCGCGTGGAGAATTCCGGCGGTATTCAGGCTAGCCTGGCAGGGCGTTACGCATTGGCGCTCTTTGAGCTGGCGCGCGAGAGCAAGGCGCTCGATTCGGTCGCGGCGAGCCTCGCGGCCGTGAAGGCCGCGCTCGCCGAATCGGCCGAGCTCCAGGCGCTGACGCAGAGCCCGCTCATCGGGCGCGAAGCCGCCGCCAAGGCGATCGCCGCTGTCGCCGCCTCGCTCAAGCTGGACGATCTCACCACGCGCACGTTGGGCGTCCTGGCGCACAATCGCCGCCTCGCCCAGATTCCCGCCGTGATCCGCGCTTATGAGACGCTGCTCTCGGCCCACAAGGGCGAGACGCGCGCGGAAGTGACCAGCGCCTTCCCGCTCACCAAGACGCAGGCCAGCGCGCTCGCCAAGCAGCTCAAGGCGCGCACCGGCCGCGACACCACTCTCGATCTCACCGTCGATCCCGCCATCATGGGTGGCCTCATCGTCAAGATGGGCAGCCAGATGATCGATGGTTCGCTCCGCACCCGTTTGAACGCACTCGCCCAGGCTATGAAGGGCTGAAGGCCCCGCAAGGGACCGACTGAAAGGCTAGAAAATGGATATCAACGCCGCAGAAATCTCCAAGGTCATCAAGGACCAGATCGCCAATTTCGGCACCGAGGCGCAGGTCAGCGAAGTCGGCACCGTGCTGAGCGTCGGTGACGGCATCGCGCGCATCCACGGCCTCGACAATGTGCAGGCCGGCGAGATGGTCGAGTTCGCCAACGGCGTGCAGGGCATGGCGCTGAACCTGGAAGCGGACAATGTCGGCGTCGTGATCTTCGGCTCGGACGCCGAGATCAAGGAAGGCGACACGGTCAAGCGCACCGGCACCATCGTGGACGTGCCCGTCGGCAAGGGCCTGCTCGGCCGCGTGGTCGACGGCCTCGGCAACCCCATCGACGGTAAGGGCCCGATCGTCACCGACCAGCGCTCGCGCGTGGAAGTGAAGGCGCCCGGCATCATCCCGCGCAAGTCGGTGCACGAACCGGTGCAGACCGGCCTCAAGGCCATTGACGCGCTCGTCCCGATCGGCCGTGGCCAGCGCGAGCTGATCATCGGCGACCGTCAGACCGGCAAGACCGCCGTGGCGATCGACACCTTCATCAACCAGAAGGGTCCGAACGCGGGCGACGATGAGTCCAAGAAGCTCTATTGCATCTATGTCGCCGTCGGCCAGAAGCGCTCGACCGTGGCGCAGATCGTCCGCCAGCTCGAAGAAAACGGCGCGATGGAATATTCCATCGTCGTGGCCGCCACCGCGTCCGAGCCGGCGCCGATGCAGTTCCTGGCGCCCTACACCGGCGCGGCCATGGGCGAATATTTCCGCGACAACGGCATGCACGCCGTGATCGTCTATGACGACCTGTCCAAGCAGGCCGTGGCCTATCGTCAGATGTCGCTGCTGCTGCGCCGCCCGCCGGGCCGCGAAGCCTATCCCGGCGACGTCTTCTATCTGCACAGCCGCCTGCTCGAGCGCGCGGCCAAGATGAACGACGCCAATGGCAACGGTTCGCTGACGGCGCTGCCGATCATCGAGACGCAGGCCGGCGACGTGTCCGCCTACATTCCGACCAACGTGATCTCGATCACCGACGGCCAGATCTTCCTCGAGACCAACCTCTTCTATCAGGGCATCCGTCCGGCCATTAACGTGGGCCTTTCGGTGTCGCGCGTCGGCTCCTCGGCGCAGACCAAGGCGATGAAGAAGGTTTCCGGCTCGATCAAGCTGGAGCTGGCCCAGTATCGCGAAATGGCGGCCTTCGCCCAGTTCGGCTCGGACCTCGACGCCTCGACGCAGAAGCTGCTCAACCGCGGCGCGCGCCTGACCGAGCTGCTCAAGCAGCCGCAGTTCAGCCCGCTGCCCTTCGAGGAGCAGACCATTTCGATCTTCGCGGGTACGGCCGGCTATCTGGACGGCATCGCGACCGCCGACGTCGTTCGCTACGAGGCCGCCATGCTGGCGCATTTCCGCAGCCATCATGCCGACCTGCTGACCGCGATCCGCGACAGCCGCGACTTCAGCGACGACACCAAGGCCAAGGTCAAGGACGCGCTGGACGCGTTCGGCAAGACCTTCGCCTGAGGAGACGAACGGCGTGAGCCCTGACCACGGCCTCCTTGCCTGGACGATCCTCGCGATCGCGCTGGTGCTGTCTCCCGGACCGGACACGATGCTGGTCGCGGGGCAGGCCGCGCGTCGGGGATTCACGGCAGGCATGGCGGCCGCGGGCGGCATCTTCACGGGCGGCCTGCTCTACATGGCGCTGTGCGGCTTCGGCTTCCTCGCCGTGCTCAACCTGGTGCCGGGCCTCTTCCTGACGGTGAAGATCGTCGGCGCGCTTTACCTCGCGTGGCTGGGCATCCAGCTCCTGCGCGGCGCTGTAAAGCCAGCGCTGGCGGCCGAGACGGCAATGGCGCTCGGCGCGCCGTTCCGCCAGGGTTTCTGGAGCACGGTGCTCAATCCCAAGGTCGCCGTCTTCTTTCTGGCGGCGCTGCCCCAGTTCGTCGGCACCGGCCCGCAGGCGCCGCTCTATGGCGCCATGCTGATCGGCATCGTCTATGGCCTCGGCATGATCTGGTGCACGATGCTTGCGCTGGTCGCCGCCCGTGCCGGCCGCAAGGTAGGCCAGAGCCGGGCGATGCGCTGGTTCGAAGGCGTGCTCGGCGCCGCATTCATTGGTTTGGCGGGCCGCCTGGCCCTGGCTCGGAACGCATAAGACATGGCAAGTTTGAAGGAACTCAAGGGCCGCATCGCTTCGGTGAAGTCGACCCAGAAGATCACCAAGGCCAAGCAGATGGTCGCGGCCGCCAAGCTGCGCAAGGCACAGGCTGCAGCGGAAGCGGCGCGGCCTTATGCCGAGCGGCTGGAGAAGGTTGTTGCCAGCCTCGCCACCAAGGTGAGCGGGGATAGCGCGCCGCGCCTGCTCGCCGGCACCGGCAAGGATCAGGTGCACCTGCTGCTCGTCGCCAATGGCGACAAGGGCCTCTCCGGCGCGTTTAACGCTAACATCGTCAAGGCCGCCGTCGCCAAGGCCCATCTGCTCATCGCGGAAGGCAAGACGGTGAAGTTCTACCTCGTCGGCCGCAAGGGCCGCGCGGTGATCGCCCGCACCTTCCCCGGCAAGATCGTCGGCCAGTATGATACGACCAATGTGCGCACGCCCGGCTTCGACGAGGCACAGGCGATCGCGCAGGACATCTCCGCGCGCTTCTTCGCCGGCGAGTTCGACGTGGCGCATCTGTTCTATTCGGCTTTCCGCTCTGCGCTGGCGCAGATCCCCACCGAGCAGCAGATCATCCCCGTCGCCATTCCGGCCGATGCGCCCGCCTCTTCCGGCGCGGCCGTCGAATATGAACCGGACGAGGAAGCGATTCTCGCCGACCTGCTGCCGCGCAACATCACCATTCAGCTTTTCAAGGCGCTGCTGGAGAACATGGCCAGCGAGCAGGGCGCCTCGATGACCGCGATGGACAATGCGACGCGCAACGCGGGCGATCTCATCAATCGCCTGACGATCGAGTTTAACCGCAGCCGCCAGGCCGCGATCACCACCGAACTGGTGGAGATCATCTCTGGCGCGGAGGCGCTCTAGTTGACGGCACGAAGGGCGGTCCTTCTAGGACTCATCCTTCTGATTGCGATAGGCATCTGGGCCCGGAGCGCCCGGTGGATGGACATAGACGCTTGTCTCGACGGCGGTGGCCGGTGGGACAGCGAGACGAGCAGATGCCAGCCCGGTGCTGGTCAGGAATAAAAGAAGGCAAGGAACGAAACCGATGGCAGCAACCAACAATGTCGGCAAGATCAGCCAGGTGATCGGCGCCGTTGTCGACGTGATCTTCGAGGACCGCCTGCCGGCGATTCTCTCGGCGCTGGAGACCAGCAACAACGGCCAGCGGCTCGTGCTCGAAGTGGCGCAGCACCTCGGCGAGAACACCGTGCGCACCATCGCCATGGATTCGACCGACGGCCTGACGCGCGGCCAGGACGTGACGGACACCGGCGCGCAGATCTCCGTGCCGGTCGGCCCGATGACGCTGGGCCGCATCCTCAACGTGATCGGCGAGCCCATCGACGAGCGTGGCCCGGTCAATGCCGCGACCACCGCGCCGATCCATGCCAAGGCTCCTGATTTCGTCGACCAGTCGACCGAGACCAGCATTCTCGTCACCGG
>DASRXY010000034.1:0-1729 GCA_035654035.1 Sphingobium sp.
ATCCCGATGCGCGGTCGCTCTGCACCGATCTGCTGACGCTCCAGAAGGGGCTGGAGGCCGAGGGCGACGGAGCGCTGGGGCGCGGCGGCGCGCTCTCCCGCCTCATCCGCGCGGTGGAGATTTTCGGCTTCCATCTCGCCACGCTCGACATGCGGCAGAACAGCGCGGTGCACGAGCGCGTCGTCGCCGAGCTGCTGCGCGTCGCCGGCGTGGAGCCGGATTATCTGGCGCTCGGCGAGACGGAGCGCGTTGACCTGCTGCGGCAGGAACTGGCCAATAACCGCCCGCTCGGTTCGCGCTTTGCCGAATATAGCGAGGAAACGCAGAGCGAGCTGGCGATCGTCGAGGCGGCGGCCGAGGCGCACCGGCTCTACGGGCCGGCCTGTATCGTCCAATATATCATGTCCAAGGCCGAGAGCGTCTCGGACATGCTGGAAGTGAACATCCTGCTCAAGGAAGCGGGGCTATGGCGCGCGGCCGAGAAGGGCAAGCCCGCGCAGGCGGCGATCATGGCGGTGCCGCTCTTCGAGACCATCGCGGACCTGGAGCGCGCGCCGGAGATCATGACGCATTATTTCGCGCTGCCGGAGATCGGCGCGCTGGTGCGCGAACGCGGTTATCAGGAAGTGATGATCGGCTATTCGGACAGCAACAAGGACGGCGGCTATCTCACCTCCACTTGGGGCCTGCACGAGGCGAGCCGGGCACTGGCGCCGGTGTTCGAGCAGGCGGGCGTCGCCATGCAGCTCTTCCACGGGCGCGGCGGCGCGGTGGGCCGGGGCGGCGGCTCGTCTTTCACGGCCATTCAGGCGCAGCCGCCCGGCACGGTGCAGGGGCGTATCCGCATCACCGAGCAGGGCGAGGTGATCGCCGCCAAATATGGCACGCAGGAATCCGCCCGCATTCACCTGGAGGCCATCACCAGCGCCGCCTTGCTGGCCAGCCTCGAGCCCACGCGCCTCTCGCCGGCGGACAATGCGCGCTTCACGGCGGCCATGAACGAGATTTCCGGCGCTGCCTTCCGCGCCTATCGCGCGCTGGTCTATGAGACCAAGGGGTTCCGCGACTTCTTCCGGGAGCTGACGCCTATTCAGGAGATCAGCGGCCTCAAGATCGGTTCGCGCCCGGCCAGTCGCACCAAGAGCAACAGGATCGAGGACCTGCGCGCCATTCCCTGGGTATTCAGCTGGGCGCAGGCGCGTGTCATGCTGCCCGGCTGGTATGGCGTGGGGCAGGCGCTCGCGGCCTTTCCGGACAAGGCGCTGCTCAAGGACATGGCGCAGACCTGGCCGTTCCTGCACGCCAGCCTGGACAATATGGAGATGGTGCTGGCCAAGTCGGACCTCACCATTGCCGCTCAATATCTGCCGCTGGTGGCGGACCGCGCCGCCGGCGATGCGATCTTCGGCCGCATTCGCGAGGGCTGGCAATTGGCGCACGACAATCTGCTGGAGGTCACCGGCCAGGCCTTCCTGCTGGAGCATAATCCGGATCTCGATGCCTCAATCCGCCTGCGCCTGCCTTATATCGAGCCGCTCAACCTGCTTCAGGTGGAACTGCTCAAGCGCCACCGCGCCGGCGAGGACGATCCGCGCATCCGCGAGGGCATCGAGCTGTCGATCAACGCCATCGCCACGGCGCTGCGCAACAGCGGCTAGGGCCACCGTGTACCCACGGACCGCCGCATAATCGCTCTTGGCTCCAGCGCAGGCAGGAGTCCGGGGTGACC
>DASRXY010000035.1:0-3415 GCA_035654035.1 Sphingobium sp.
CCGGCGGGCGGGCAGCGGGGCTGCCCGCCGGCCGCGCGGTGTTCAGATGGGGTAATGGCCGGGTTGCGTTTCGATGGTGATCCAGCGCAGTTCGGTGAAGCTGTCGATGCCGGCCTTGCCGCCGAACCGGCCATAGCCCGAGGCGCCCACGCCGCCGAACGGCATCTGCGCCTCGTCGTGGACCGTCGGGCCGTTCACATGGCAGATCCCAGAGTTGATCTGCCGCGCCACGCCCAGGCCCCGCGCCACGTCCCGCGTGAACACCGAGGCCGAGAGACCATATTGCGTGTCATTGGCCAGACGAATGGCATCGGCCTCGTCCTTCGCGCGGATGAGCGCCACAATGGGGCCGAAGCTCTCGTCGCGATAGAGGTCCATGGCATTGGTGACGCCGTCCACCACCGTGGCGGGCATCAGCACACTCTCTGCCTTGCCGCCCGAAAGCGCCTTGGCGCCCTTGGCCAGCGCATCGTCGAGCAGGGCGTTCACATGGTCGACCGTCTTCCTGTCCACCACGGCACCGAGCGGCGTCGTGCCCTCGCGCGGATCGCCGGTCGCCATGCTCTGCGCCTTGGCCGCGAACTTCTGCGCAAAGGCGTCCGCAACCGCCTCGACCACGATGATCCGCTCGGTCGACATGCAGATCTGCCCCTGGTTCATGAACGCACCGAACGCAGCCGCCTTCACCGCCTCGTCGAGATCGGCATCCTCCAGCACCACCAGCGGCGCCTTGCCGCCCAGTTCCAGCAGACAGGGCTTGAGATGCTCGGCCGCGCGCTTGGCAATGATGCGGCCCACCGCCGTCGAGCCGGTGAAGTTGATCCGCTTGACCTGCGGCGCATCGATGAGCGCGCCCACCACCTCGCCCGCATCCGCCGGGGCATTGGTGACGACATTGACCACGCCCTCGGGGAAGCCGGCTTCGGCAAAGGCCTCGATGATGAGCGCATGGGTGCGCGGGCAGGTCTCGCTGGCCTTGAGGATCACGGCATTGCCGCAGGCGAGCGGCACCGCAATGGCGCGCACGCCCAGAATGATCGGCGCGTTCCACGGCGCAATGCCCAGGATGACGCCCACCGGTTCCTTGAGCGCCATGGCCAGGCAGCCGGGCTTGTCGGAGGGAATGACCTCGCCGGAAATCTGCGTGGTGAGCGCGGCCGCCTCGCGCACCATGGAGGCCGCAAGCCCCAGGTTGAACAGCGCCCAGCCCCGGGTGGCGCCGATCTCGTTCATCATCGCCTCGACAAACGCATCGGCCCGCGCCTCCAGCGCCGCCGCCGCCTTCATCAGCACCGCTCGCCGCGCATTGGGCCCCGTGGCCGCCCACGCCGGAAACGCCGCCGCCGCACGCTCCGCCACCGCCGCCATCTCCGCCCCCTTCATCGCCGGCGCGCTCGACGCCCTCTCGCCCGTCAGCGGGTTCTTGCGCTCAAATGTCATCGGTTTCCTCGGTCTTGTCATCGTGAAAGGCATGATGGTGCCGCCGCCCGACGGCACCATCCCATTGCGTCAGAAGGAGAAGGACGCCTGCAGATACCAGTTTCTCGGACGGGCGTAGATCTTCTCGGCATAGCCCAGCGTGCCCAGCGAGGCATTGCCCTGGACCAGATAACGCTCGTCGAACAGGTTGATCACGCCGGCCGTCAGGCGCCAGCCACGGGCCTTGTCGGCAAGCGTGAGCGAGGCGTTGCCGACAAAATAATCGCCCTGCTCGATCTCGGGTACGCTGCCGGTGATGAAGGTGATCTTGGTACTGTAATTCCCGTCGAAGCGCGGCGTGAGGGCAAGGTCCCCACCCAGCGGCACTTCATAGGCAATGCCGAAATTGCCCTGGAAGGAGGGCGTGAACGGCAGGTCGTCGCCCGGCTGCACGGTCGCGGTTGCTCCGGGGATGGTCGTCACGCTCAGGATCTTGTCGTCCAGCGTGCTGGCGGCCAGATCGATCTGGAGGCCCGACGTGCGGGAACGATAGTTCAGTTCCGCTTCAAACCCCTGAATCCGGGCCTTGCCGGCGTTGAAGAGCAACGGCACCACGCCCTGGCGGAAGATGAGCTGGATGTTGTTGTAATCCGCGCGGAAGGCGGCGGCGTTGAAGCGGACTTCGCCGAAGTCGAATTTCGCGCCGATTTCATAGCTGTCGACCTCTTCCTGATCGAAGGGCGTCGGCACATAGTCCGGAGGCGCGGCATTGTAGCGCGTGTTGAACCCGCCCGATTTAAAGCTGCGGGCGTAGGACACATAAGTGCTCACGTGCCGCGACCAGGAATAGCGGGCGCTCGCCGACCCGGTCAGGGCCGTGAAGCTGCGCTTATAGGGGCCGGGGTAGATGAACAGCGGGCCGCCATCCGGAATGGCCTGGGTGGGCAGCGGATCCGGATCGGGCAGCGTCGCCGGGAAGAGGTTGAGCACCGTTCCGTGGAAGGTCTTGCGATCGCGCGAGTAGCGCAGGCCGCCGCTCAGCTCCAGTTGCTCGACGGGCTTGACGGAAATCTCGCCGAACAGCGCGATGGAATCCGTCTTCAGATCCGACACCTGCAAGTCGCGCGAGCCGGGGCCGCCCGCCAGCAGCGAGCCGATGACCGGCGGCGACGGGGGGAAGGCCAGCGGAACAGTCGCGCGTTCGTTGGTCTTCTCATTGAAATAATAGGCGCCGACGATGCCGTTGACGCTCCTCGATTCATACTGGAGCTGCAGTTCCTGGCTGAATTGATCCGATTGCGAGCCCACGTCGGTGGTAATCATCACGAAGGGCATGTTGTCCGCATCGCGAATGCCGCGTGACTCGGTCGAGCGATAGGCACTGATCGATTTGAGAGTCAGGCTGGACGTGAGGTCCGCGACGACCGTGCCCGAGAAGCCGAACACTTCCGACGTGCTCATCACGGCCGCGGTGCCGCCGTTGACATAGGGGCCGAGCGCCTGGAAATCATTGGCGCAGCGCGCGTCATCGATCAATGGCACGTTCGGCGCGCCGAAACGCGGATCGCCGGGGGTCAGCGGCGCGAAGGGAATGGTCGCGCCGGGGCAACCCGCCGCAACGCTCACGATCGCCGCGACAGGCGCCTGCTCGTTGACGCCCGCGAAGACGAAGGGAGCGCCATTCTCGTCGCGCCGGGTATAGTCGGCCCGCAGATTGACGCGGACGCTGGGCGCCGGCTCCCAGAGCAGCGCGCCGTTCAGCGTGAAGCTGTTGTCGTCACCCAGATCGAGGCCGTCCGCCTTGCGGATGACATAGCCGTCACGCTTGCGAAAGCCGCCCGACACGCGGGCCGCCGCCGTTTCCGTCAGCGGAATGTTGAGCGCGGCGAAGCCCTCGAACAGATTGTCGGTGCCCGTGCGGGCGCGGACGTCGCCCGAGAATGTCCCGATCTCTGGCTCGCGCGTGCGCACGAGAATGGCGCCGCCGATGGTGTTC
>DASRXY010000036.1:0-2483 GCA_035654035.1 Sphingobium sp.
TCCGGCCCGATGTGTTCCGCCACGAGCGCGATTCCGCGCGTCAGTTCCTCCAGATGCTCGGCGAGGCCTATCGCTGGCTCGACCTGCCGCGGACCGATTTTCGCGACTGGATCGATCGCGCCGAGCGCACGCTGCACGATCTCGACAAGGCGCCCGAGGCCACCATCCGCCATTATGGCCACCGCTACATCCACCCTTATACCGCCGCTGAATATCCGGACATCATGGTGCAGATGTCGCTGATCCAGGCGATTCACGACTGGGGCAAATGGTGTGGCAAGCCGCATCCGCTCGAAGGCGAGTTCAAGGCAGGCCTCGACAAATTCTATGACACCAAGCTGCGTAGCCTGCGGCGCTATCTCCCCAGTGTAGGCGACGACAAGGATGCCGACGCGGTGGATAGCTGGTATCTCTACCACCCGCTGCTCAATCTCGGTCTCCTTGCGCTCGATGGCGACGAGCAGGCGCGCGCGCTGTTCCTCAAGTCCATCGATTTCGGCATCGAGGCGGCGCATCACTTTGCCTATAAATGGCCGATCCAATACAAGATGGCCGATTTCTCGGTCATTACGCAGTCAGCGGTCGACGGGCGCGGACAGACCGATGTGGGCGGCATCTATGCCTGGGTGATGCTCCAAGCGTTCGAGTTGACGGACGACAAGCGCTTCCTCGATGAGGCGCGGGCGGCGATTGACGCCGCCATCGGCCTGCGCTTCACGCTCAATTACCAGGCCAATCTCACCGCCTGGGGCGCCGCAGCGTGCATGCGGCTGTGGCGGATCACCAATCGCGACGTCTATCTGGAGCAGAGCTACGTTTATCTGGCCAGCTTCTTCCACAATTGCGAAATCTGGGAGAGCGAGCTGGAGCTGGCCGTCCATTATCGCAACTTCATGGGCGTGACCTGCCTTCAGGACGCGCCTTATATGGCTATATACGAATGCTTCGATTCCTATGCGGCGTTCGAATATTATCTCAATGATAGCGGCCCGGACCTGGAGCCCGCCGCGCGCATGCTGATCGCGGAATATTGCCGATATGCGCTGGACCGGGCCTGGTATTATTATCCCGATGCCCTGCCGCCCGAAGCCATCGCGAAGGAGCAGCGTCCGACCAACGGCCATGTCGACCGCGCGCTCAGCTTTCCGCTGGAGGATCTCTATGCCGACGGGCAGCCGGCCGGGCAGGTCGGGCAGGAGGTCTACGGCGCCGGTGCCGCCTTCATTTTCGCGACCCGCGCCTTTCACCATGTCGAAGGCGCGCCGTTCCGGATTTATTGCGATCATTTCGTCCGCGCCATGGAGCGCACCGGCGACGGCGCGCTGACGATCATGCTCGATGGCGGGGAAACCTGTACCGCGAGGCTCAGCTTCGTCCGGCTGAAACGGCAGCGCCTGCCGAAAACCACAGTCGCCGCCGTGGGTGGCGATCAGCTGCGGCCGCAGGAGGTGTCCCCCGACCGCGTCGATTATTATGTGCCGGCAAGCGGTCGTCTCGTCCTCACCTGGGCGTGATGGGCCTTATGACTGTCGGAACGCCGGGGGCACCCGCCTTGTCCTGCCTATCCGGCGCTCAGCGCTGTCTCGAACAGCGCCGTCAGGCGCGCGCGCAACGCATTTTCCTCTGTCAGGGAAATGGATTTGAGGCGCATGACGTTACGCACCATGCCGCTGCCCATTAGCACGGTGAGCGTCAGGCCGGCGCGCAGGCGCGCATCGGGGGCGTCGATGCGCGCGGCGATGGGCGCGAGGATGATTTCGTCAATGGCTTCATAGACGATCGCGGAGGCCTTGGGCGAGGTTGCGGAGCGCAGCACGATGAGCAGCCGATCCAGATGCGCGGCGGCGTTCTCGCAATCCCTGCGGCCGTCGAGAATGAGCGTGACGAGATGGCCGGCCAGCTCATCGGCCGTGACGCCATCGAACAGCGTGCCGCTGCTTTCATCGCGCATCACTTCGCGAAACAGCTCTTCCTTGCCGCCGAAATAGCGCGAGATCAGTGCCGGATCGACACCCACATCGCCCGCGATTTCGCGCAGGCCCACGCATTCATAGCTGTCCCGCGCGAAATGCCGGCGCGCCGCGTCGAGGATGGCCTGACGGGTGGCTGCGGCGTTGCGGGATCGGGTTTTTGTGGCGGGCGACACGCTCATGGGCAGCCCTTCTAACATATGCTGACATTAAATCAACAGTCGTTGACTTATATGTCCACCGCTGTTGACAAGCCGTGCGACGGGGCCTAGCGCGCGTCATCGGCCGTTGGCTGGCGGATCCCGGCATGAGTCCGGGCCCGCTGGCCAGCCGCTGGTTCAGCCAGATTTTTGGACGGTTTCCATGATACGACACACGCAGATCGTGATCGCTGCAACGCTCGCGCTGGGCCTCGCGGCCTGTTCAGGGGGGACGCCGCCTCCGCCCCCGCCGCCCGCTGTCACGGTGTCGGCGCCGGTGGTGAAGGATGTCGTCGATTGGGACGAATATGTC
>DASRXY010000037.1:0-3822 GCA_035654035.1 Sphingobium sp.
CAATCTGTTCGATCGCAAGCCCCCCATCGCCCCGGGCGGCGGCGGCGGCGGCGGCTCCAACTATCCGACCAATCCGGTGTTCTTCGATACCTTCGGGTCGCGTTTCCGGGCGGGCATTCGCGTCCGGTACTGAAGACCTGCGCGGACCGAAGCGGCGTTGCATCCCTCGCGAAGACGCTTCGTTCCGCCGGACCTTCAGTCCTTCTCATGGGAAGAGGGCGGACTCCTTCGGGAGTTCGCTCTTTTTTTGGCTGGCGATTGGGCCACCGGACCAACCCGCACGCTTTGCTAGGCAGGGGATAGAAGCTCCGCCAAGCCCGTGCCCCTGCTCAGGCAGGAGCCCAGGGGCGTTTAAGCGCTTGGATCAGTTTATGGGCTCTTGCCTTCGCAGGAGCCCAGGCTCTCTTTGGATCGGGAGCCTAGTTGCTGGCCCGCCGCCTGTACTCGCGCGGCGGCATGCCGTAATGATCGTGGAACGAGCGCGCGAAATGGGCTGCGCTGTTGAAGCCCCAGGCAAAGGCGATCTCGGTCAGCGTATGACCCGCCCAGCTCGGATTGGCGATCTGACGCGCACATTCTTCCAGCCGCCGGCGAATGATGTAGGCCGAGACCTTCTCGCCCCGGCGTGAGAAGACGGCGCGCAGATAGCGCGGCGAAATGCGCATGCCGGCGGCGATGGCCGCGGGCGAAAGATCGGGATCGCGCAGATTTTCCTCAATATAGCGGATCACTTCGGATTGCCGCGCTGCGATTGCGGCGGACATCAGATAGTGCTGCTCGAAACCGATGGCATAGGTCATCGCCAGCATGTCCAGCACCTGCCGGGCAAAGCGCGTGTCGTAGACCGAGTTGAAGCCGCCTTCCAGGCGCAGGTCCAGCGCCTCCACCATGGCGGAGGCGGCGCTGGTGAGGCCGATATCCTTCTTGAGCGCCACGCCGCAATATTGATCGGGCGCGGGGAAATGCCCGCGGATGGTCGCGGCGTCGAGCCGCAGCATCACGATGCGCGAATCATCTTCCACCGTGAAGCTGTGCGGCGCGGCGCTGTCGCACAGCACGAAGTCGCCTTCCTCAAGCCGGGCCTCATGCCCGCAATGCCGTAGCTGGCTGCGGCCCTTCGTCTGCAACAGGAAGGAATAGAGGCGCGGCACCCCCCGCTGGATATGCTGACTGGAGCGTTCGATGTTGATGCGGCTCGTGCTCATCCGCGCGAACTGGATTGCGCCCAACTTGCCCAGGCTCAGCCGGGCGGAAAAGGCGGTCCGGTCCGCGGGCGTCAGGTCGACGCGGTTCATCTGCTGCGAATAGAGCGTGTTCCAGGCCGATGCGCGGCCCGCGGGCGGAAGCGAATCGGTGCAGTAGGATTTCATCGTTTGCCCCCTCCCGGCTTGCATCACCCGGCCCGTTTCCCGGGCCGATATTCTGCAGAGTGAGTTTCGGTTACCGGGCGCCAAATGCAACCTTTATTCGCCGCGTGCGGTACGAAAATCGGTGGATTTCCGGTCGAATGACGCATTTTCATCGCGGCGCGGCGCAACGGGTGCGTGCAGGCGGGCCCGCTGCTGCGCAAAGAGGGGTGTCCATGCGCCTGGTAACGCCCTGTACCCCTGTGGTGCGGGCGATAAAGCCACCAGAACACCTCGCCGATTAACATTGGTTAGGTCATTTGCACGCGCGGCGGCAGGATCGGCTCTGCGCAGCGGGCGTTAGGGAAAGGCTGCTTTGGCCTGGCGCTTGCCGGCGCTCTGGCCGGAGGGCGGCGAATAGGTGAAACCGGTCTTCGTGGCGAGGCATGGAGATGAATGGTCAAGGTCCCATCCAACCCTGTTCGACAGCGGGCGTCGCGAGTGCGGAAAAAGGGCATGTGGTTCTCGATGGGCCCGGTGGGGTCGCCATCACGATGACGGCCGAGGCAGCAGCGCGCACCGGCGCCAGCCTCATCGCCGCCGCGCATGAAGCCAAGTCTTTCGTGAGCGGCGAGAGCGGTGAGGAGAGTAGCCCTTAAGGGCGCGGCGATGCTCGCTCCGATCGCGGCTGCGAACGGTTTGCACCGCTGGGTCTTTAACAAAAATCAAGACGAATCCGGCCTGTCATGGGATCGCAAAGAGCCGTTCGGCGAGCTAGCCGCTGCATGAATGTCACATGCGGAGGATCTGCAAACAGTGCAGGCTGAGCGATTGCTGCTCAACCGTCCAGGGGTTGAGTTGACGGCCGAAGAACGGTGTTTACTGGAAGCGGAAATCATTGAAATCAGGACGGTGGAGGCCCGAAAGACGATCATTGAAGCGGGCGACTGTGTCGATATCAGCACGATTCTCGTCGAGGGCTTGCTGTCGCGCTACATCGATGATCGCAAGGGCATGCGCCAGCTTGTCGCGGTGCATGTGCCGGGTGAGTTTGTCGACCTCCACGCCTATCCAATGCGGCATCTGGATCACAGCGTCGGCACGCTGACCGCCGCCGCAATCGCCATCGTGCCGCATGCCGCGCTCAAGCGCGTTCTCGATCCGCGCCCGGAGCTGGCTTGCAAGCTCTGGTTCTCCACCCTGATCGACGCGGCCATGCACCGCGCCTGGCTGTTCCGGCTCGGCCGGCTCGATGCGGTCGGCCGCGTGGCGCATTTCGTCTGTGAGATGAATGCGCGGCTGACGGCTGCAGGCCTCTCGGACGGGCGCATCTTCCAGCTCTCGCTGACCCAGTCCGATCTGGCGGAAATCTGCGGGCTTACGACCGTTCATGTGAACCGCGTGATCCGGCAGTTGCGCGAGGCGGGTCTGTGCCTGTTCCGCCCGCCTTTCGTGGAGATCATCGATCAGCCCGGGCTGGCCCGGCGCGGCGATTTCGATCCCTCTTATCTCTATTTCGACGGACCCGGCCGGCCCTTCACCGCCCCTGTGCCTGTCGCGGCCGAGGATTCACAATTATCATAATGAATTTACGAGACCGCGAGTCGCGATCCGCTACTCTCCGCGTCCATCATCACGGTGGCGCGCGCGGTCCATGCGCAGAATGGGGCATGTCGCTGAACTATGAGATCGGCCGAAACCGATAGGCAGATGCAGGGAGAAGCGAGCGCCTGGCTTGCCGCAGTGGTGCACAATTCATTCGATGCGATCCTGAGCAAGACGCTCGATGGCATCATCACAAGCTGGAACGAGGCGGCTGAGCGGCTGTTCGGCTTTTCCGCCACGGAAGCGATCGGACAAGCGATTACCATCATCGTGCCGCCTGACCGGTATAGCGAGGAAACGGACATTCTCGCCCGGTTGCGGCAGGGAGACAGCATCGAGCGGTTCGAGACCGTCCGGCGGCATCGCAGCGGCCGCCTTATCGACATCGAACTCAGCGTCTCGCCGGTCCGCGATCACACGGGCGCCATCGTCGGTGCCTCGACCATCGCACGGGACATCACGGAACGGAAGCGGCGGCGGGAGGAACAGGCCCTGATCGTGCGCGAGATGCATCACCGCATCGGCAATCTGCTGGCAGTGGTGCAGAGCATCATCAGCTTCAGCAAGCGCCGGAGTGCGGCGGTGGAGGATTTTGCAACCGACCTCTCGGACCGGATCGCCGCGTTGGCGGCGGCGCACCAGCTTGTCCTGCCCGAGCCGGGCGACAGCCCCCGCGCGATGGTCACGACGCTGGGCGAGGCCATGGAGGCCTTGCTCAAGCCCTATTTCCATGTCGGGCGGATCAGCATCAAGGCGCCTGCTCTGACGGTCGACGAGTCGGCCCTGACGCCGCTTGCGCTGCTCCTCCACGAACTGGCCACCAATGCGGCGAAATATGGCGCCCTGACCGTGGCCGGCGGCGCGCTGGATA
>DASRXY010000038.1:0-2623 GCA_035654035.1 Sphingobium sp.
ACCGTCACCGGATCGAGCAGCGCCGTGTTGGCGCGCCCCGTGCGCAGGCCCGAGAGATCATGCTTCAGCGCCTCCACCGCGCCCGCCATGCGTCGCTCCAGATCCGCCTTGTCATACCGTGCCATCTTGTCTCTCCAATGCTTGCGTCGCGCTCACGCGCCGTCGTCCACGCGGGTCGAAACCCCCTCGCCCCGCAGGACTTTGGCGAGATTGCCCTGTTCACGAATGTTGAAAACGATGATGGGGATATGGTTGTCCCGGCAGAGCGCCACGGCGCTCGCGTCCATCACCTTGAGATTATGCGTGAGCACATCGCCGTAACTCACGCGTTCGAACCGTTTTGCATCCGCCACCAGCTTGGGATCGGCATCATAAACGCCGTCCACGCTCGTGCCCTTGTACAGCGCGTTGCAGCCCATCTCGGCCGCGCGCAGCGCCGCGCCGCTGTCAGTCGTGAAGAAGGGATTGCCGGTGCCCGCGGCGAAGATCACCACCCGCCCCTTCTCCAGGTGGCGCGCCGCGCGCCGACGGATATAGGGCTCGCACACGGTCGCCATCGGAATGGCGGATTGCACGCGCGTTTCCACGCCGAGCTGCTCCAGCGCATTCTGCATCGCGAGCGCGTTCATGATCGTCGCCAGCATGCCCATATAGTCGCCGGTGGTGCGATCGAGCCCCTTAGCCGCCGCCGCCATGCCCCGGAAAATATTGCCCCCGCCGATGACGAGGCACAGCTCCAGCCCGGTATCCTTGGCGGCCTTCACTTCCTCGGCCATGCGCTGCACCGTCTGCGGATCGATGCCAAACTGCCCCGGCCCCATCAGAACTTCGCCGGAGAGCTTGAGCAGAATGCGCTTGTTGGCGGGAGACGACATGACGGCCTGGGAATCCGATGCTGGACAGGAATGGATATGGAAGCGGCGCGACCTTAGTTAGGCCGCGCCGCGATGCCAAGCGCCCAGTCGGCCCGGGCGCGCAACTTTATAGGCGAACGAGCGATCAGGCGCCCTTGGCGGCCGCCGCAACCTCAGCCGCGAAGTCGCTCTCTTCCTTCTCGATGCCTTCGCCGAGCTGGAAGCGGACATAGTCCTTGAGCACGATGGTCGTGCCCGCATCCTTGGCAGCCTTGGCGATCACGTCGGCGACCGGGGTCTTGCCGTCGATGACGAAAGGCTGGGAAAGCAGCGCGTTTTCTTTGGCGAACTTGGCGACCGCGCCGTCCACCATCTTGGCGATGATCTCGGCGGGCTTGCCGGAATCGGCCGCCTTCTCGGCCGCGATCTTGCGCTCGCGCTCCAGCACGTCGGCCGGGATATCCTCGGCGCGCAGCGCGGCCGGGAAAGCGGCGGCGACATGCATGGCGATCTGCTTGCCAAGCGGCTGCAGAATCTCGGCCGAGGCCGGGCTCTCCAGCGCGACGAGCACGCCGATCTTGCCCAAGCCCGGTGCCACGGCGTTGTGCATATAATCGACAACCACGCCCTGATCGACCGCGACGACCGCCACGCGACGCAGCGTCTGATTCTCGCCGATGGTGGCAATGTTGCTCACCAGCGCCTCTTCGATCGTGCCGCCGGCCGGATGCGCGGCGCCCTTGAGCGCTTCAGCTTCGCCAATGCCGTTGGCGAGCGCAACCGCAGCCGCCGTCTGCACGAACGCCTGGAACTGCTCGTTCTTGGCGACGAAATCCGTCTCACTGTTCACTTCGACAGCGACGCCGCGCGTTCCGTCCACCTTCACCGCAACCAGACCCTCGGCGGCGGTACGGCTGGACTTCTTGGCGGCAGCCGCCAGACCCTTGGCGCGCAGCCAGTCGACCGCGGCCTCGACATCGCCGTTGGTCTCGGCGAGCGCCTTCTTGCAATCCATCATGCCGGCACCCGAGCGCTCGCGCAGGTCCTTGACGGCGGCGGCGGTAATCTCTGCCATGATTTTGTTCCTTACGTCTTGCGGTTCATCTCATAAACGCGAACGGGCGCCCGGCCATGCTGGCCCAGCGCCCTGCCCGCTCAATATTGCGTGCGTTTGACGCGGAGCTCAGGCCTCGGAGGCCAGCGCTTCCTCGGCCGGCGGTTCGGCCATGGCGCCCAGATCGACCCCGGCGGCCTGCGCCGCACCCTGGTTGCCGCGCGTCGCAGCCTGCGCGATCGTCTCGCAATAGAGGCGGATGGCGCGGCTGGCGTCGTCATTGGCCGGGATCGGGAAAGCGATACCCTGCGGATCGACGTTCGAATCCAGAATGGCGACGACCGGAATACCGAGCGTATTGGCTTCCTTGATGGCCAGCTCTTCCTTGTTGGCGTCGATCACGAACATCACGTCCGGAATACCGCCCATGTCGCGGATGCCGCCCAGGCTCAGTTCCAGCTTGTCGCGCTCGCGCGTCATCTGGAGCACTTCCTTCTTGGTGAGGCCGTGCGTATCGCCCGAGAGCTTCTCTTCCAGCGTCTTGAGGCGCTTGATCGACTGGCTGATCGTCTTCCAGTTGGTGAGCATGCCGCCCAGCCAGCGATGATTGACGAAATGCTGGCCGGCCTTCCGCGCCGCCTCGGCGATCGGCTCCTGCGCCTGGCGCTTGGTACCCACGAAAAGCACCTTGCCGCCGGCGGCGACGGTCGACGAA
>DASRXY010000039.1:0-10304 GCA_035654035.1 Sphingobium sp.
TCGAAGCGCGGCATCATGCGCATATAATAGCGGCGCGGATCGACCGGCTCGCCCGCAAGCAGGGCCGTGACCACGTCCGGCGGCGCATGGCGGACGCCAGTGCTGCGCTTGAGGATATGCGCGCCGTCGTCTGTCTCCAGCAGATATTGCGATTCAAACCGGCCGCCGCCATCGTCCCGCACCATCGGAAAATCGCCGCCGCTGCCGGTCACGATCCGCCCCTTGAGGCCCGGGCCTTCGAATGTACCGCTCTCGATGAGCACTGCCCCGCGCGTATAGCCCGGCGCTACGGGAATGTGCATGCGCGGCCCGAGGGCGATCCGCATTTCCAGCGCGAATTCCAGATGCATGGCTCAATCGATCCTGTGCAGCGTCATGACCCGGGAATCCGTAGCCTGCTTTCCCACATAGGCCCGGCCGAACGCGTCCGGCACGGCGCCCTCCTGTGGGGTTTCGAACAGCAGCGAGAGGCGCAGGGGGCCGCCAGCCTCCTCATAGCCGGTGCCATGGCCGCGCACCGTTGCACCGCACGCAAGCCGGATGAGATAGGCCGCCTCGACCAAGGTGACGCCATCGGCTCGCTCCAGCCGGGTTTCGCTTCCGCCGATGACCTCGCCGCTTTCGGGCCGGCCTTCCAGCCGACCGCCTATCACGGTCACATGGCTTCGCACGCCGCCCGTGCCGATGCGACCGACGAGGATCGGCGCGGCCCGTTGCAGGTGGAGGTCGAAGGCGGCCGTCAGCGACGGCGTAGGGGCAGTGAAGGCGATCATGCTCAATAAGCCATCGTGACGGATTTAAGCTCCGTATAGGCTTCCACGCCGGCCCGGCCATTCTCCCGGCCAAAGCCGGACATCTTGACGCCGCCGGCCGGCATGGAGAGGTCGCCGCTCACGGCGTTGACGCGCACCGTCCCGGCCTTGAGACGCGCCACCAGACCGTGCGCGGTGGCCAGGTCCCGCGTCCAGACATAGGCTGCCAACCCATAGCAGCCGCCATTGGCCAGCGCCGCGATTTCGTCGAGATCCATGCTCTCGAAGGGCAGGGCGCACAGCACCGGCCCGAAAATCTCCTCATCCACAACAGCCATACCTGGGGAGACATCCGTCAGAATTGTGGGGCTGACATAATGGCCGGGGCCCTCGACGGGATCGCCCCCCAGCACGGCTCTGGCGCCTTGCGCCTTGGCATCGAGAATGAATTGCTCGATCCGCTCGCGCTGGCGTGCCGAGATGACCGGGCCGATCTGCGTCGCGGGATCGTCGGGAGGGCCAAGCCGGAGCGTCCGGCCGATGGCGACGATCCGCTCGATCAGTGGGGCGGCGACGGACGCGTGCACGAACAGGCGCGAGCCCGCCGAACAGGTCTGCCCGCTGTTGAAGAAGATATTCATCGCGATGGCCGGCGCAGCTGCGTCGAGATCGGCATCGGGCATGACGATGATCGGCGACTTTCCGCCCAGTTCCACGGTCACGCGCTTCATCTGGCGGGCGCAGGCCACGGCAATGCCGATACCGGTGGCCGTCGAGCCAGTGAAGGAAATCTTGGTGATGTCGGCATGGTCGACCAGCGCCGCGCCGGCGGTGGGCCCGAGCCCCGTCACGACGTTGACGAAACCGGGCAGAAAGCCGCAACTTGCCGTCAGTTCTGCCAGCTTCAAGGCTGAAAGCGCGGTTTGCTCGGCGGGCTTGAGCACCACCGCGCAACCTGCGGCGATCGCGGGGCCGATCTTGAAGGCGGCGCCCATGAGCGGATAGTTCCAGGGGATGATCTGCCCCACTGCGCCCACGGGTTCGCGCCGTATGAAGCCGGCGGAGCGGCCGGGCTGGGAGAGTTCCATCGTCTCACCGCTCAGCTTTGTCGCCCAGCCCGCGAAATAGCGCAGCACACTGGCCGCGCCGGGCACGTCCACGCGCCGGCTGTTGGCGATCGGCTTGCCGGCATCCAATGTTTCGATCTGCGCAAAGGCTTCCGCGTTCGCTTCGATCGTCCGTGCGAGGTCGAGCAGGGCATCCTGTCGCTGCGCCGGTGTCCACTGTTGCCGCATGGCATGCGTGGCGGCGGTAACGGCGCTGTCCACATCCTGGGCGCAGCCGTCCGCGATTTCGCCGATGCACGCGCCCGTCGCCGGGTTCTCGACGGCGATGGTGGCCGCGCCATGGGGCGTGTGCCACGTGCCGCCAATGAAGTGGCGCGGCGGTCCGTCCAATCCCCATTGTGCCGCTGCGGTCCGGGCCATCCTGCCTCCAGAATCGAAAATGATGTGCCAGCGAAACTAGCCCGCCCCGGGGCCCCCGACTTGTCCCGGAGCGCCTTGGGTGGAATGGTCGCGCACGGCCGCGTCTGCTGATCTTGCTGCGCGGGCTCCTTTCTAGACACGGCTCTGGGGCCGGGCTAGCCTTCTCCCGTCATCCGAACGGCATGGCGACAAGGCGCCGCTGCGGAACGAGGAGAGGGAGATGCTGCAACGGTTCAAGACCTGCGCGTCGAGCCGCATGGAACGCAGCCGGCAATGGTGCGCCGTCACCCATGCGCAGCAGATCGAATTTGGGGACGACCGGCAGGCGTCGCTGCGCGGCGGTGCATTCGGCGCGCTGGGGCTGTGCATCGCTTCGATGGGAAGCCACCGCGTTGTCCAGGCGCGCGGGAGCGATTTCACGCCGCAGAAGCCCATGCTCAAATTCCTGTTTCAGGAAGAGGGCATGGCGACCGTGCATCAAGGGGAGCGCTCGAACGAGATTCACGCCGGCCAGTGGTGCGCGCTGCGCAAGGACATGCCGTTCATCATCGAGGCGCCCGCGCATTCCCGCCAGCTGGCGGTCACGGTGCCGTGCGATGTGCTGCCCGGCCTGCGCCGGGGCATCGACTGGTGGCGGCAGCCCCGCAGTTTCATCCGTGGTGCAGGGCAGATCCTGCATGCGAGCGCCTCCGCCGCTATTCTCAACGGCGCTGATCTGCGGCGGGAGGATCGCACCCTGCTCGGCCATCAGTTGACGGCCCTCCTCGAAATGACGGTGCGCGTCGATACGGCGCTTCCCGTGCCGGACCTGCGCGTGGACCGCCGCCGCGCCATTCTCGACTATATCGACCGCAATCTGGCGGACGCGGATCTGGGCGTCGCCCGCATTGCGCGGGCCTTCGGCTTTTCCCGCCGGACGATCCACAAGCTCTTCGAGGGTGAGGCGTTGACGGTGGCCCGGCTGATCTGGGAGCGCAGGCTGGAGCGATGCCGCGACGAAATGGCGGATCCGGCGATGGCGGGGCGCTCGATCACCGAAATCGCCCATCATTGGGCGTTTAGCGATTCCCAGCATTTCAGCCGGGCGTTCAAGCAGCGCTTCGGCCTCACGCCGCGCGAATATCGCAGCCTGCATGCGATACACTGAGCGGCTGCGCGAACAGGTAACTCGGTTCGCTCCCGTTCAAGTCCCCCGCTGCGGAATCGGCCAATCGCTTGTCGCCAAGGACGCGCGCGAGGGATTTTCGATAATGGAAGGATCAAGCCGATGAGTGCCGCTCTCACTACGCTCGAGGCGCAGCTCAAGCTGCTGGAAAGCGACGATCCCAAGCTTGCCGCCAACAAGCGGCTGGTGTTCGACATGTATCGCGAGATCGTGCAGGGCGGCCATGCCGACCGGGTGGAGGCCTATTTCACGGAAGGCTATATCCAGCATAATCCCAATGTCGCCTCTGGCCGGCAGGCACTGGCGGATTTCCTGCGTGGGTCACGGCCGGCCCGGCCGCTGGAAGATCGCATCATGCTCCCCATCGTCAATATGATCGCGGAAGGGGATTATGTGGTCGTCCTCGCCCAGCGGCCGGAGACGGATGCCGAGGGCAATCCCTATGTGACGAGTTGGTTCGATTTCTACCGGATCGAGGACGGGCTTATCGCGGAGCATTGGGATCCGGCGCTCAAGTCGGCGGAGATGCTGCGCTTCGATCCCAACACCAAGCGCATGGCGGAGCAATGACGGGCGCGGACCGCGCCGTGGAGGCAGCCAACAAGCAGATCGTGCTCGATATGTGGCACCATGTCATCGAGCGGCGCGATTTCGCGCGCGCGGTGGATTATATCGCCCATGATTACATCCAGCACAGCCCCAGCGCGAAGCAGGGCCTCGCCAATCTCATTGCGTTTCTCAAGACGGAACTCGGCGATGAAGGGCCGTTGCCGGCCGATGCGTGCCAGCGCACCGCGTTCGAGTTCGTGCTGGCCGAAGGCGATCTGGTGCAGCTCATGTTCAAGCGCCCGATTCCCGATCCCGCCGCGCCGGGCAAAACCGTGGCCGTCTGGTGGTACGACACCTATCGGGTCAGGAACGGCAAAATCGTCGAGCACTGGGATTGCGCGCTGGATTAGAGACGATCCGAGTCGGAAAGAATCCGTGCTCCTGCACGGGTAAAAGCTCTGATTGGCTCTGGGGCTGACCTTCAGTTCAGGGCTACTATGCGCTGGAGGCCGCCCGCCCTGCCCATTTCAATCGGGTCAATGCCGCGCCCTCACACGGCATCGTAATGATAGGGCGCCACGACAGGTTCGGGATAGGCTTCATACTCCATCGTCGGCGGCCGGTCTGGCTGGAGGCCGTCGATGGCGCGCAGCAGCTTGACGCCGCCCTTGTGCCAGCCCTGCTCATAGTCGGTGTAGATGTTCATGTAGCCGTGCAGCAGCGCGATGCGCCATTTGCCGTCTTCAAGGCGATATTCATTCTCATAGGTCGCCTCGCCCCAGCGCGCTTCGGCGCCGAGCGCGCCTACCATCATGAAGCTGCGCCAGCGGCCCTTAGCGGTGCCGGCCGCACAATCGATATGAACGACAGGCTGAAGCTGCATATGATTGTAGAGCACGCCCCGCCCGTAGGGCGGTAGGTGGTGGAGATAGGCGCGCACCCGCTCGCGTCCTACATAGACGCCGCGCCCGGCCAGTTCCAGCGTACCGTCAGTGGCGAAGAGCGCCGCCGCATCGTCCCAGCGGCCCTTGTCGACATAATAGCCATAAGCGGCCTGGAGATTGCAGATTTCGACATAATGGTCCGCTTTTTCGGCGCGCGCCGCCAGCGCGTTCAAGTCTCCCTGCATGCGCTCCAGCTCGGCGCGCAGGGCAGCAAGGTCATCGCTCATATCCGTCTTCCTTTCCGGACCGCCGGCCTCAAAGAGCACCGTGCAGAACGCGGCCTAGCACAGGGTGAGCGAAATGCATTTCCAGCGGCTGGCGATGCGGCCAGGTCTGCCGCTGATTGTCGATCAGTTCGTCCGGGCCGTTGGGGTCTTCCGGATAGGTGCGGGTCAGCGGCTGGAGATGAGCGATCGTGTCGTGCCAGCCCTTGTCATACTCGGCCTGCCACTGGACGACATAATCGAGCCGCTTGATCTTCCAGACGCCGTTCTCCCGCACATAGTCATTCTCGTACAGGCCCGCTTCGTAGAACTGGTCCGGCAGGCCGGGCGGGCTGTAGGCGCGGCTCTTGTGGCTGCCGCCGAAGAGGATCGCGCGGAACCGCCCTTTGGCCGTCTGCCGGTCGGGCGCGACGGTGATGATGTCCTGCATCTGGAAATGATCGAGTAGGAAGCCGTAGACGGGGCCGGGCTGTCCCTGGGTGAAGAACTGCTGGAACCAGTCGCCATAGAGGCGCAGCGCCCCCGCCTTGCCGCGATAGATGCCGGAGAGGAAGATAATCTCGGCATCGTCCGCAAACAGCTCGGACAGTTCGCGGGCGCGGTTATAGTCGGTATAATAGCCATAGGCATAATGGAGCCGGCGGATGGCGTTGTGATCCTCCAGCATGCCGACCCGATCTGCCAACTGGGCGATCGTGTCCTTCAGGGCGTCGATTTCGTTCATGAGCATCCTCGTCGAAAGAAGCAGCAGACGCCACCGGTGGTGTCGGCGCCCTGCAACGGATGGAGCGCCGGTTCCGTCAGAATTTGCGCTTGAGGCTCAGCATTACCTCGCGCGGCCGGCCAGGCATGCCGTAATTATTGCCGGACTGAACGACCTGATCATATTTGTTGTTGTAGTAGAATTTGTCGAACAGATTGGTCGCCGAGAGCGACGCCTGCCAGGCGCCGTCGGCCGTCTCATAGGTGCCGTCGGCCGTCTCATAGGTGATGCGCGCATTCATGAGTCCGCGCGATTCCACCTCGCCATAGGTGTAGCCGGGCAGACTGTTGGGCAGCGCGCTCTGGAATTCGGATTGCCAGGTCCAGTCCAGGCGGGGCGTCAGATAGCCGAGCGTGCCGAGGCTTATCTCATATTGGGCGCCCAGGGCATATTTCCATTTGGGCACGAATGCTGCCTGCGTGACGCCCGGCACGATGGCGCTGGTCGCAAGGCCCGAGACGAACCGGAAATTGATGTAGCTCAGCGACCCGTCGATCGAGAGGCCGCGCACTGGCCGCGCATCGAACTCCAGCTCGAACCCGTCGATCTTCGCATCGCCCACATTGCGCGTGGCGCCGCAGAAGACGGGGACGCCCGGCGGGAGGGTCGGCGAAATGTCCGGGCAGGCACTGACCTGTCCCTGATAGCCGGTATAGTCATTGTGGAAATAGTCCGCGTTCAGCCTCAGCTTGCGGTCGAACAGCATGGACTTGATGCCGATCTCATAGGAGGTGGATTCCTCGATGCCGAACGGCGCTGCCTGCTCGGGATAATAGGGCCGGGGGTTGATGCCGCCGCCCTTGAAGCCGGTGGCGATCTGGCCATAGAGGCGCACGTCCTGCACCAGCTCGTAATCGAGCGCCACGCGCCAGTCCCAGTGGTCGGCGGCAGATGACGCGCTGAGTCCCTCAAGTTCGGCGACGCGGAAATCGGTCGGGACGCCGGGAATGGGGCTGGTGCGGCTGAAGGTATAGGTCTTGTCTTCCTTGGTGTAGCGAAGCCCGCCGGTCATGTTGAAGCGCGGCGTCAGATGCACCACGGCATGGGCGAAGAGCGATTTGGAGGTCTGGTCGAACGGATCGTTCGAGACGAAATCGAGCCCGGCCGGCGCGATGCCGATGCGCCCGCCCTGATTGCTCTTGGCCTTGTAATAATAGCCGCCGAAGGTCAGGTCGGCGAGATCCTGCACCTGCACTCCCAGCCGCAGCTCCTGCGTGAACTGCTCATGCTTGAAATTGGGGAACTGGGTGATGGTCGGTTCGGGCGTATTGTCGCCGTCCCAGGCGGCCCTGCCCTTGGCAAAGCGATAAGCGGTGATCGACGTGAGGCTGAGCGCGTCGGAGAGATCGACGTCCAGCGTGTTGGAGACACCCCAGCTGCGCAGATGGCTGATCGCCGGGATGGTATATTGATTGGGCGTGTCGGCATGGCCCGTATAAGTGGAATAATTTGTATAATCGCGTGGGCCGGTGATGTAGTTGCGCCCGTCCACCTCCGGTTCGAGGATCGCCTTGGCGGGTGAGGCTTCCGAGCGATCCTCGGTGAAATCGACGATGAGATTGTTCTCGACCGCGTCGGAGACGATCCAGCGCAGCGCGCCGCGCAGGGCATAGATGTCCTGTCCGCCCTCGGTGCCGATCACGCAATCGTCGCCCGGCTGGGCGAAGGCGCCGCCCGGCGCCTTGACGCCGGTGACGCAGCCATAGTCCAGCCGCTTCATATAGCCATCGACATGGCGCGCGATGCCGGTCACGCGCGCATAGAGCTTGTCCTGCGCCAGCGTGATGTTGGTTGCTGCCTTGAGCTGGAGGCGGTTGAAGGAGCCGTACGTCGCCTCGACATAGGCATTGGGGCTCTCGTCCGGCCGCTGCGAGAAGAGCTTGATCGAGCCGCCGATGGAGTTTTTGCCCGCCAGCGTCCCCTGCGGCCCGCGCAGGATTTCCACACGGTTGAGGTCGACCAGGTCGAAAGCCGCGCCGAACGTAATGCCGTAATAGACATCATCGATATAGACGCCCACGCCCGGCTCGTTGGGGAACTGGAAGTCGTTCTGGCCGATGCCGCGAATGGTGACGGCCGCCGTCTGTGCGCCGCCGCCCTGGCCGCCGGCCGAAAACTGCACGCCGGGCGCGCGCTGGGCGAGTTCGGTGATGTTGGTTTGGTTTCGTGCCTCGATCAGTGCGGCATCGACGGCCGTAATCGCCAGCGGCGCTTCCTGGAGGCTCTGGTTACGGAACTGCGCGGTAACGACGATTTCCTTGATGCCATCATCGCTCGCCGTGTCGGCGGTCTGTGCGACCGCAACGGCTGGCCAGATCGCCAGAAAAGTGCCGATTGCCAATGTCGACGCGCCTCGCGGCCAAATATGTGCTTTGCTCATCCGTGCACTCCTCGCCTGATGGCAAGCGTGCTCGCAGGTCCCCCCGCTCATTGGCGGGCGAGGCATGGCCGGTTCGTCATGCCGCGCGAGCCGCTTGCGTTTGGCTGATCGCTAGACGGATAGTTGTGCAAAGACGTGTCTGGGGGTGCATGGCAATGAGCGCGCTGTGAGCACAGCGCCGCCGGCGAGGCATGGCGCACAAATGCCACCCTCCGCCGGCCCCAAGGCGCCTACCGCAAGCACGTTACGTGTCTTTCAACAGTGCGGAAGAAGCCTGTGCGAGTCGTCGTAGTGCACATGCCCCTGTGATCCGCCTCCCCATCAACAGCCCCGCTAAGGCGGGCGTGCCGGGGAGGCGGGACTCTCCCCGGACGAGGCTATTGCTTGGCAGGCAGCTTATCGAACTCGGCCTGAATCTTGGCGAGATTTTCGTCGCTGAGCGGGCCGGGCTCATATTGTTGGATCGCATGCAGCGTCTGGTCGCGCCCCATCGTCTGGAACATGTCGTTCGCATAGACAGTGGGGATCATCTTCTTGAGAATCGCGGCTGCGGCCGGATCGTCAAGCAGTGTGCCGACAAGGGTCTTGTCGACCGAATAACGGCCAGCTTGCGATGCAGCCGCTTCCTGCGCGATGGCCGGGGAAAGCAGTGCGGGCGCAGCACCTGCCAGCAGGACGACGATGGGCAGTGTAAATCCCTTGCGCATTCAACCTCTCCTCAAATCATGTTGCGGGCCGTGGCCGATTGTCGCGATACCTACTCCGTCGCGCATCCGCGCGATCTTGAGGCTCCGCCTTGCATGACCGTCCCTCCACGATCCCGTGTGAGGCGGCGATCTAACCTTAAATAAATTCCCTAGGCAAGGAATAATGAACGGAGAGGCGGCAGCGAGACGCGAATGGAGAGGCCGATCGGACCCTGCACCGGTGCCGTGAAGCAGCGTAAACTGTCGACCGGAGATGCTATGTATGACCTCCACTATATCGAGACGAGGCGGCATCGCGCAGAGCGCTATATGCGTGCGAGCGGCGATCGCCGGAACGGGCGACTGGAAGTGCGCGCCCGATAAGCCGATGATGCGCCTGTAACGGCCGAAGGGTGGCTCGGTTCAATGGGCGGCAGATATGGCGGCCGACAGGCTGCGGAAGGTGATGGACCAGCGCGGCCGGGTCAACGCGGTAATGCTATGCTCCCAATTGTGCCGCGCTTCGCCGCTGAGGTGGTAGATTGACTGCGGTGCGAGCAGAGCCGAGACCCGCTCGAATTTTGTCCCTATGCGGCGCCGGAAGCGCATTTTTGCCGGTTCCCCCAGCGACATGCCGATCACATGTTCAAAGACCGGCCGATCGCGATGCCAGCCAATGCCGGCGCCGGGGTCATAGCGGATGAGGAGTGCCTGCACGAGGTCAGTGGGTTCGAGCCCCGCGAAGTGCGCGACGCGAACCTTGAAGGGCTCCAGCCATGCCGGCATCGGCTCGGTCGGCGCAAACCGGCCACTCTCGAAATCATAGCTCCAGCCATAGCTGTGCGTCAGTCGCTTGCCGGTCCACTGCTGAAAACGGAACGGGCTCAGAGCACTGCTGTCGATATGCGCAATGAGGGCGCGCTCCTCCTCAGCGGAGATCATGTCGTCGCCATAAGCGAAGCCCGGAAGAACAGCTGTATCGAAGAGATCGGGCAAGGCGATATTCGCTATCCTGTGGCTCTGGTGCATGGATCTGATGTCAGGCAGGAGCACGCTTCTGACGCGACCAGTTCAAGCCTGGCTTTTGCGATCTGCACGATAGAGCGACTTCAGAATTGGGGATACCAATTGGCCTTTCAAGAGCACAGGGCTTTGGGAACGGCTGGCGCACAAGGATCGGCAGAACATGCAGCTGAAGGCGAAATGATTGACGCGGTGACAAAGATCACGTCCAGCCGCCGCCATATCTCTCGCAGGTCGCTTGCAACCGTTAGCCGTTCCCCACGTTCTTTGCGAAGCCGCCGCTGCGGGGAGGGAATTTGGCAAACTCAGCCTCCAACTTCGACTTCGCCCC